>JBLNCH010000242.1:0-9268 GCA_050260485.1 Bacillota bacterium
CTTTGGCTCAAAGTTCGCCAATGTTCCGGGAATGTAATTTTTTTCGTGGGCATGTCTAAAGAACGGGTTGTGAAATGTCATATTATTGAGCTGCTCCTGCGATACCCTGATTAGAGAGTCAGGGTATTGCTCCGTGAAGTGTGGTATCGTCTGCTTCTGGGCAGTGTTTGAAGAGGAGAAGGTAATTTGACAAATCATCGACGTACACTTAAGAGGTACTTAACCAAAAGAAATCTTATTATTGCCGGATTATTATTGTTCACAGCTTTAGTAGTGGTCGTCAACGTTTACCGGGTAAGGGGTAAAGATGTAGTTACGGTAGAGACCGCAACCGTAACTGAACAGAAACTGGTGCAGACTATTCTGGCCTCCGGTAAAGTGGTGGCTACTGATAAGAAGGTCATTTACAGCCAGGTAACCGGCACCGTAAAGAAGGTTCATGTTAAGATGGGACAGGCAGTAAAGCCGGGCCAACTACTGATGGAACTGGACATCCCTGACGGTCCCCAGAGGTTGGCCCAGGCCCGGGCCGCTTTGGCCAAAGCGGAATCCGACCTGGCCAAAGCCATGGCCGGCGAAAAGAACCTGGAGCTGATAGATGCTGAAGCTACGTACGCAGAAGCTGAAGCCAATTATCGGTTGGCTGAGGACAGGCTTAAGCGCAACCAGGTTCTTTACCAGGAAGGTGCCATATCACTGGAAAGTCTACAGGAGATACAGTCACAGTATACCGCTGCAGAAAGCCGTTTCTGGAAAGCCAAAGCCGCTTTGGAGGCTGCCCGGGCCGGAGCCACGGCGGCCTTACAGGGACTGGAGGCCGCAGTGGACAGCGCAAGGGCCAGTTTAACCCTTCTGGAGAGCCAGATGGGGCAGGAGGGATTAAAGGCCGATATGCCTGGAAGGGTGTTGTCTCTCGGGGTACGGGAGGGTGACATGGTAACCCCTAACACCATCCTGATTACCATTGGCAGCATCGATAACCTGGAAATTGTGGCCGATATTAACGAAGCCGATGGTCCCCAACTAAAGACAGGGCAGAAGGTAGTGATCACCGGAAGCGCCATTAATGAACAGCACTATATTGGAGAGATAATTGAGGTTGGGTTGGAAGCCAGGAATCAGATAAGGAATGACACTGAGAGTTCCGACCTGCCGATTACCGTATCCCTGCCAGAGAATACGCTGCTCCGTCCTGGTTACAATGTGGATTTGGAGATTACCACCCGCGTTGATAACCATGCACTGGTCGTACCTTATGAGGCGGTTATTGAAAAGGAAGATGTACCCTATGTTTACGTCATCCGGGATAATACCGCCCATCTACAGAAGGTAGTGCCGGGCATATATGATAACTTTAATATCCAGATCAAGGAGGGGCTCAAGAAAGGGGATAAGGTTATAATTGAACACCCGTCAGAGCTTAAAGAAGGCAGTAAGGTTCGAGAAAAATGATAAAAGTTGAGCAGCTTACCAAGATATACGATACCGGAATTGTAAGGGTTGCAGCCCTTGTCAATCTGGATTTACAGGTCAGAAAAGGCGAATTCCTGGCGATAATGGGACCATCAGGTTCCGGAAAATCGACCTTGATGAACATCCTGGGCTGTCTGGACCGGCCAACATCGGGGGAATATTGCCTCGAAGGGGTCTCCATCAGCACTCTGGATGAAAATGAACTGGCAAATATCCGCAACCAGAAGATCGGTTTTATTTTTCAGACCTTCAATCTTCTCCCACGTATGGATGCTCTCCGTAACGTAGAAGTACCGATGCTTTACTCAGGGGTAAATCCCCGGGAGAGACGTAAACGCGCCCGGGAGGCCTTGGAGAAGGTCGGACTGGCAGATCATGTCCGTCATCGCCCCAACGAGCTTTCCGGAGGTCAGCGCCAGCGGGTAGCGATAGCCCGTGCTCTGGTCAACGATCCTAGTATCATTCTGGCCGATGAGCCTACAGGAAATCTAGATACCCGGTCAGGACTGGAGGTATTGTCAATAATTCAGGAGCTTAACCGCCATGGAACTACGGTCATACTAGTTACCCATGAATGGGAGATCTCGCGTCATGCCCAGCGGGTGGTTCATTTTAGGGATGGCCGTCTGGTTAAAACAGAACTGATCGATACCCCGATGCAGGCCAATGAGACCTTGGCAGCAATGAAGCAGCAGATGGAGGACAACCTGTGAAGCTATGGGAAATGATAAAAATGGCCCTGGAGAACATATGGGCCAACCGGTTGAGATCGGCTCTGACCATGTTGGGCATTGTCATCGGCGTTACATCGGTGATACTGGTGGTAACCATCGGGCAGGGGGGACAGGCTCGCATACTTGAAGAGTTGGAGGGCTTTGGGACCAATCTCTTTGCGGTATACATCGGTACAGTGGAAGACGGCAATTATGAAAGGTATCGGTTTACTCTGGAGGATTGCCGGGTAATCAGGGAGTCCGTTGACAGCATCAAGGCGATAGTACCCATAGCCTATGGCTACACTACGGTAGAAGGTCCGCATAAAAAGGAATCGGCATATGTTTACGGCACAGATGGTGATTATGACGAGGTTCGCAATTTAAAATTGGCGGAGGGCCGGTTTTTCAACTCCATCGATAACGCGGTTGGCCGTAGGGTTATGGTTATAAACCAGAGATTGGCTGAGGATATGTTCGGCTCCAGCCGGGAAGCGGTAGGGCAGAAACTGAAGGTAAGGCAGATGTCGGTGCTGATATGTGGGGTCGCTGAGGCCGGTTCCGGAATGTTTGGACCGGAAAGCCCAATGGTGTATATGCCCATAAAGCTGCATTTTCGGTTGTTCAACAGTGAAGATAACATCAACGAATTGCACGGCACCGCAGTCAGCAAGGACCTGGTGGAGGATACCGCGAAGAAGGTGATCCGGGTACTGGAGGTACGGCACCAGGCCAAGGATTCAGAGGTCTATCAGTATGTCACCATGGCCCAGCAGATGGAGGCTGCTGATAAGGTGCTTGCCATTATCACCATGATAATCGGATCCATTGCCGGCATTTCCCTCCTGGTGGGAGGAATCGGCATCATGAACATCATGATGGTCTCGGTTACCGAAAGGACCCGGGAGATTGGTATCAGAATGGCGTTAGGGGCGAGAAGAGAGGATATAATGAAACAATTCCTGATCGAATCGGTGGTGTTAAGCCTGGCCGGTGGTATGATCGGGATGACTCTGGGGATTGGTATTTCGATGATCATCTGCATGGCCATGAAAGTTCCCCTGGTCATATCCTTGGGAACGGTCATCCTGGCAGTGCTTTTCTCCATAGCTGTTGGCGTATTCTTCGGACTCTACCCCGCCAACCGAGCCGCCAAACAGGATCCCATCGAAGCCCTCCGCTACGAATAGTCTCTTATTTCGGGGACACCATACTAAATTATTAGGACAGATTCACCCGCGGTATTAAAACCCCAGGTGAGGAAGTTAACGAGATTCCCAAGGACGACCTGGAGATCCTGATGGACTACGCAGAAAGGATCGTGGAAGTTGCGATCGACATCAGGGTCAGTTGGGAAAAGGAAATCCTTGGCTAGAAGGTGAGGGAGCCCAAGCCCCCTTTTCTTTTAACCCTGCTACGCAGATTTACGCCGGGTGCCGGGGCGGGCACCCTGGGATGCGCAGGGCGGCCCCCGGGGCGACAGAAAGTAGTGTGGGGTTTCCCCGAATTTTCGAATTTTAATTTAGTATGGTGTCCCGGATTTAAATTTAAATTTAGTATGGTGTCCCCAAAATTTTCCTAAATTGATTTTGGGGCCAATGTTGTTTTAAAATTAGGATAAAGCTTATCTAGTTTATCAGAAATAGGTTGACACATGAGATATATACGTACATTGGGGGTGGGTCTGATGAAATGGACTAAAGAAGCCGAAGAAGAACTAAAAAAGGTGCCGGCCTTTGTGCGGCGTATGGCAAAAAGAGCAGTTGAGGAACAGGCCAGGAAGACAGGAAAGACTGAGATCACTGTTGAGGATGTCCGAGCCGGGCGGGAACGGCATATCTCATTTATTGAAAAGCAGCCCAAGCCGGGCGAGGAAAAGACAAGAATTGCGGTGGTGCGGTGCGAGATTGTGTCTGAGGTCTGCCCAGGAGTAGCTTGTTTTAGAGCTTTCCATGCCCGCCACTCGCATTTTTCGCAATACGGAGACAATACAGAAATAATCGGATTCTTTACCTGCGGAGGGTGCCCGGGGAGACGGGTATCACGACTGGTAGAAAGACTGGTGGATCATGGTCTCGACGCGGTGCATCTATCATCATGCATGATGCTGGAGGGCGATTATCCCAAATGCCCCTACCGAAACCAGATAAAAAAGAGTATTGAGGCCAAAGGAATCCGGGTGGTGGAGGGGACCCACCACTAGGACCATTAAACAGTGAAGAAAGTCAATCAGATCGCGCAATAGTGGACCACGGGGAAAGGTTTTTGTCCCGTTCAACACTCTCGCGACCTTCCCGGAAAATTCACAAAACCTCTTGACCGATATCTTTGGTGTTTAGTACAATATAACATATGAACAAATGAACATATGATATTATAAAGCGGAATCGGCAGTGCGGCTTGTTTATCGAATATGACAGGGGAATATTCGGCAGGTCGCGTTTCCGGAGTGGTACTTCAGGTGGTGAAAAAAATTACTGTGGGATTGGCGAGGGAGGAAAGGTATGGATTACGAACTTGACAGGTGTGAGATCAACTGCATACATGAGTATGCCGTCCAAGAAGTGCGGCGGCTGCTGCTGAGCGAAGAGGTAGCAGCCTCACTAGCCGAGCTGTTCAAGGCCTTGGGAGACCCAACCCGGGTTAAAATCCTGTTTTCCCTGCTGACAAGGGAGTTATGTGTCTGTGACCTGGCTGCAGTAATCGGGGCTTCTGAATCTGCAGTTTCTCATCAACTGCGCCTTTTGAGAACTAAGAAACTCGTGAAATTCCGCCGTGAAGGCAAAATTCTATACTATTCCCTTGCGGATGATCATATCGAGAAGTTGTTTGCCCAGGGTCTGGAGCATGTCACCGAATAGATTTTACAGGGGAGAGGGATTAGATATGGCCGGAGTAGCAGTAAAGCCGGAGTTAAAATCATCAGCCAGGTTATCGGTCTACGGTATGGACTGCCCGGATTGTGCCGCCAAATTGGAGAAGACTGTTAAGCAGATGCCTGGTGTAATCGGCGCGAAGGTTGTTTTTCCCTCGGGGAGACTCAGTGTCGAATACAATTCCGACGAGATTGGCATCCATGAGGTGGTAAACAAGGTAAAAGAACTAGGCTATCAGGCGAGTGATGATAAACAGAGTTACGGGTCCTTGAAAACCACAGAATTCAGCATAAACGGCATGGATTGTGTGGATTGTGCGGCCCGGTTGGAGGTCCAGGTTTCAAAAATTCCGGGAGTGGAGACGGCCAGTATCAATTTTGGCCTGGCCAAGATGATCGTAACCCACACCGGTCCGGCAGCTGATATCCTATCAGCAATAAGAAAAATGGGGTATGACGGGAGAGTACTTGATGGGAGACGTACTCAATCAGAACCGGTCTCATTTTGGAAATCAAATCAATATGTTAAGCCGACCATATTCTCATGCATTATGCTGATAATGGGATTCTTTTCGAGATTTGCTCCGGGAATGCCGGAGATGCTGGTCAACGGCATGTTCCTGGTTGGGGTTCTCCTGGGGGGTTACCTGCCCGCCAAAAAGGGCATATCGGTTCTCATTAACGCCAAGGAATTTGATATGAACCTGCTGATGATGATCGCAGTCATTGGTGCTTCAGCAATCGGTGAATTTGAGGAGGCTGCGACGGTGGTATTCCTTTTCTCGCTGGGTAATATGCTGCAAGGCTATACCCTCGAAAAAACCCGGAATTCTATCCGGGCGTTGATGGAGCTGACCCCCAATGAAGCACTGGTCAGACGTGGAAATACAGAAGTTAAACTGCCAACAGAAGAGATTGTCATAGGCGATATTATCATTGTCCGTCCCGGCGAAAGGATTGCCATGGATGGCAGGGTATGTTCCGGTTATTCCACTGTGAATCAGGCTCCGATAACCGGGGAATCCATCCCGGTGGAGAAAAGGCCAGGTGATGAGATATACGCCGGAACCATCAATGAACGCGGCTTCCTGGAGGTCGAGGTCACTCAGAGGGCTGAGGACAACACTATAGCCCGCATTATCCACATGGTGGACGAGGCCCAGGGACAGCGGGCACCCTCCCAGCAGTTCATTGATAGGTTCGCCAGGTACTATACTCCTGTGGTTATGGTTCTGGCTGCTCTGGTTGCTGCCGTACCGCCGCTGGCTTTGGGGCAACCCTTCGTGAAGTGGTTTTATGAGGCGATGGCTCTTCTGCTGGTAGCGTGTCCCTGCGCCCTGGTGATATCAACACCGGTTTCCATCGTTTCCGCTATTGGCAACGCCGCAAGAAACGGCGTTCTGTTTAAAGGGGGCATGTACCTGGAAGAAGCCGGTTCACTGGCGGTTATTGCCTTTGATAAGACCGGTACCCTTACCCAGGGAAAACCAACGGTGACCGACCTTATTTCACGGTCTGACTTATCCAGTCAGGAACTCCTGTCGACCGCCGCGGCAATTGAAAACCGCTCGGAACATCCGTTGGCCCAGGCGATTGTTGAATACGCCAGAGAGCAGAAGGTAGATGTTCCAGCCGCATCGGCTTTTGAAGCCGTGCCCGGCAAAGGCGCCTGGGGAGTTGTCAAGGGGAAGCATTATCAAATCGGCAATCCCAGGTTCTTCATGGAGCAGGCCATGGGGCTTAAGCTGGTGGAGGAGGATATAGATCGTCTGCAGGGTGAGGGTAAAACCGTGATGCTGCTGGGAGATGATAAACGCATTCTTGGTGTTATCGCGGTAACTGATGTACTGCGAGAAAATGCCAGGGAATCAGTAAACAGCCTGAAAGCTTCCGGGATTCAGCAAATTATCATGCTTACCGGGGATAATGAGCCTACAGCCAGGGTCATCGCTTCCAAAGCGGGGGTCGACGATTTCCATGCGGATTTATTGCCGGAAGACAAAGTGAGGTTGATCAAAGAATTGCTTGCTGAATACGGAAAGGTCGCGATGGTGGGTGATGGGGTTAATGATGCTCCGGCGATGGCGTTATCTACCGTGGGTATAGCCATGGGCACCGCCGGCACCGATACAGCTCTGGAAACGGCCGATATTGCACTGATGGCCGATGATTTAACCAAGCTCTCCTTTGCCATCAAGCTAAGCCGGAAAACCCTGGGTATCATCAAACAAAACATTGCCTTGGCCCTGTTGATAAAAGGATGCATTTTTCTGCTGGTAATACCCGGTTGGCTGACGCTGTGGCTGGCAGTCGTTGCTGACATGGGAAGCTCTCTCCTGGTTACGCTTAACGGTATGAGGCTATTGCGGTTCAAACGTTATTAGAGGCAAGCCGGGTTCGGCACGGTCTGGCGATGATATTTTTGAACCGGTTGACAAATAATGAGCCGGAGATTAATCTTTATTTATAATCATTACAGAATTGTACAAGGTACAGAAAAGGACTGCGCCATGATCAATAAGATTCAACAGTTTTTAAGCATGAACGACATTAAGCCATCTCATCACCGGATAATGATCTATCAATATCTGATTGAACACCGGAACCATCCGAGTGTGGACATGATCTATCAGGAATTAGTACGGACAATTCCCACCCTGTCAAAAACCACTGTATACAACACATTACAACTGTTCCTGGAAAAGGGGATCGTGATCATGATTACCATCGACGAGAACGAGACCCGATATGATGCCGATACATCCGTACACGGCCATTTCCGCTGCAATAACTGCGACAAGATATACGATCTGCGTCTCAACACTGATGCCTGGGAATTGGACAGTATTGATGGATTCGAAATCAGTGAAAGTCATATTTATTTCAAGGGCTTGTGCCCGTACTGTCACAAAAACGGTGCTTCAAATTAGGAAATCGTTTGGTTTTAATGCAGAAAACCTCGAAACTGGTACTTGTTTTACTCAATAATAATTTGCCTGCTCAGGATTTCTGTGGAGTCATTTCGAGTTGTCAGACCTGTGGGTTAAAACTTATTGGGTTTTCAAAAAAATTCAGAGGAAAAAGGTGAAACGTATGAAACAGGCAGTCCCAATCAAGGATGGAATATGGTGGGTGGGAGCTTTAAACCCGGAACTGAGAGTCTTTGACATCGTTATGACCACGGAACAACGTATAATTCCTATCTGGTTAAAGGATCAGAGAAAACCGCACTGATTGAGGCGGATGGAACTCAGGAACCGTACACCAAGCTGGTCCTCGCCACCGGAGCAAACAGCTTTATCCCCCCGATTCCAGGCAGCGACAGGGAAGGGGTTTTCACCCTTCGCAGCCTGAGGGATGCTGACCTGATCAGAGAATACAGCCGTGGGCTTAAGAAGGTTGTTATCATCGGTGGCGGAGTACTTGGTCTGGAAGCCGCGTATGAATTGAAAGAAGGCGGTTTTGAGGTGGCAGTAATCGAGAACTCGCCCCGGCTTATGCCCCGCCAGCTGGATCAGGATGCCTCCAGGCATCTGGAAGAGATTCTGGTTAACGCCGGAATTGAACTGGTTCTAAATGCCTCGACTGCAGAAATACTGGGAGATGAGCGGGCTAAGGGCGTTAAACTGGCCGATGGGCGTGAGATACTCTGCGATTTCGTACTGCTCTCCACCGGAGTAAGACCCAATGTCGCGCTGGCACAGGCGGCGGGTCTCAGCGTCAACCGTGGGGTAGTTGTCGACAGCAGTATGAGAACCAGTACCAGTGATGTTCTGGCGTGTGGAGACGTTGCCGAATTTGACGGAGTAGCAGCCGGGCTGTGGACCGTGGCCGTGGAGATGGGACGAGTGGCTGGTGCCACTGCAGCGGGGGACTGGCTGGAATACGATCCTCCCAAACTGTCCACCATGCTGGCAGTGTTTGACAGGGAGATTTTCTCGGTGGGCGATGTCAACAATCCGCAGGACTGCCGCATCGTAATCAGCATCGACCCGGCGGCTGACTCGTTCAAGAAATACTTCTTCAAAGACGGGGGTTTGGTAGGAGCGATCATTATTGCTCCCAGGGTTCAGGCCAAAGGCGCTCTCAGTGCCCTTGGACGAGGCACAAAGGTCAAGGCTAACAAGTGGAAATGCCGCCGCTGCGGCTATATCCACGAGGGTCCGGAGCCACCTGATGAATGCCCGGTTTGTGGTGCCCCCAAAAA
>JBLNCH010000243.1:0-9603 GCA_050260485.1 Bacillota bacterium
GCCTCTCGATCCCCCGACCGGACACTAACGGATTGGGATCCAGGGTAGCCGCATAAACCGTTTTTATTCCCGCCCTGATTATTGCCTCGGTACAGGGCGGAGTTTTGCCGTGGTGATTGCAGGGCTCAAGGGTTACGTATAATGCGGCATTCCGGGAATTCTCTCCCGCCGCCTCCAGAGCCATAACCTCCGCATGGGGTTTTCCGGCCTTCTGGTGGTAACCTTCTCCCACAATTTCCCCATCCTTGACCACCACGGCACCTACCAGAGGATTGGGACTCGTCCTCCCGGCTGCCCGGGAGGCCAACTCCAGAGCTCGCTGCATAAACGCTTTTTTACCATCCATGATGCCCACACCTGTTGTCACAAATAAATAGACCCCGTATTCGGGGCCTGGGATAGCAAACAATATCAAGCCAGATTCAAAACTGAACTGACCTGAAAAACATCCTTCTCCCATCCAGACTATACTGTCGGCTCCGGAATTCCACCGGATCCTGCCATAAGGCTCGCGGGCTGTACCGCCGGTAGGGAATCTCACCCGTCCCCGAAGGAATTAATTTTATTCTGTTGCGATTATGATATCACTCTTATAACCGCCGGTCAACCAAACCGGCCGGCCGTCGATTTTGCCTCATGATGCACTCAGGGACTTTAGAACCTTTACCGTCTCTCCGGGATCGGCAGATTTAAAGATAAAGGAGCCGGCTACCAGGATATCCACCCCGGCTCGAACCGCCTCAAGTCCAGTATGCGCGGTAATCCCTCCGTCAATTTCAATCCGGGCCGGGGAACCGGCCTGATCCAGCATCCGGCGCAGGTCCCTAACCTTATCCAGGGCCAGGTACAGGAAATCCTGAGCGGCAAATCCCGGGTTTACACTCATCACCAGAACCAGGTCCAAGTCCTGCACCACATATCTCAAAACCTCAATCGGGGTCGCCGGGTTTAAGGCCACTCCGCACTGGATTCCCAGATCCTTGATATCGTTAACCACCCGGTGCAGGTGAGTACATGCCTCCGCATGAACTGTTATCAGATTGGCTCCGGCCTGACAAAACTGCCTCACCATCTGCTCCGGCCGCTCTATCATCAGGTGAACGTCAAAGAACATGGAGGAAGACGCCCTGAGGTCCGCAACCACCTGCGGGCCGATAGTCAGGTTGGGAACAAAGTGTCCATCCATCACATCGATGTGCAGCATATCAGCACCGGCATTTTCTATCATCGCCACTTCCCGGGCCAGATAAGCAAAATTAGCCGAAAGAATTGACGGGGCCACAAGGGTCATCGGTAGCACCTCTCTCTTTCTATAACCTCGGTCAGGATGGTCCGGTAATTCTGATACCTGCTGAGCAGGATGGTTCCATCTTCCACCGCGTCTTTAACCCCGCAATCAACCTCACCGGAGTGGAGGCAATCAGGAAAGCGGCAGTCTTTGGCCGGTCCGGCAAACTCCCTGAACAGCCGGCTTAACTCCTCTCTCTTAATCACAGGGTTATCTACCACGGTAAAGCCGGGAGTGTCAGCAACCCACCCCCCGGATGGCAAAGGAAACAGCTCCGCATGACGGGTGGTGTGTTTGCCGCGGCCCAGTTTGTGGCTCACCTGTCCGGTTTTAAGTCCCCTCCCGGGAATCAGCAAATTGAGCAAGCTGGTCTTGCCAACACCTGATGGTCCGGCAAAAACGGTTATCTTCTCCCTCATGGCTGCCAATAAATCCGGCACGCCGACACTGATCATGGTAGAGGTCAGAATTACGGGATAGCCAATACGCGGATAGTATTCTCGTATTGTTTCAACGGTCCGGTCACCGGGCAAATCACACTTGTTTAAAACCGTAACCGCTGCCAGGTTCAGGTGCTCGATCATTATTAAGAGGCGATCCAGGAGTTTTAGATTGGGGGGCGGCTGGTCAAAGCTCATAACCACCATAACCTGGTTTACGTTGGCAATAGCCGGGCGTATCAGTTCAACTTCCCGGGGCAAGACCTCTTCTATGATCCCCTGCCCTGCACCGGTTTGCTGAATCCTTACTCGATCTCCGACCAGTATGACCCCGTCCTTGACTTTTCCCCGGAGCTTACACTCGAACAGCTCTCCATCTGGGTGCTGAACATAATAAAAACCACTATACCGTTTCAGGACCAGGCCATGGGTTTTTTCAGCTCTTACCCGGTCCGTCATTCAAGTATCTGCCTTTCCATTTCCTCTCCATCAACGTAGAAGGTAACCGTGGCTCTTCCGTAGTATTCAATCTGGCGCGAAACGGTATACCCTCCCAAATGAGTATTGTTATATATTTCACGGCGGCCCTTACTGTCCGCCAGAATTATGGATAAAACTGAGTAATCATTGCTGGGGGGCATGGTATACCTGATCTGAGCGGTCTTTGCCACCGGACCGGGACCGGCACTGACCACTACTGAAACCTGCTCGCCCTTTTCCACCGCGTCCCCGGCCGGAATGCTCTGCCGGATTATCTGTCCGGCGAAGTAATCATGGCTGGTCTCCTGATCAATTGTGTACAGAACCAATCCATCTTCCGCCAGCTTCGCCCTCGCATCCGACAGACTCATGCCAATCAGGTTGGGCATGTTGAGCTGGGTAACCTGACCGGCCCCACTGCTGATGGTTAAATCCACCCGTTCACCCAGCTGGACCTTCGTTCCTCTTCTCGGCCTCTGTTCTATAACAACTCCTTCCGGAGTCTCGGAATCGTTAACCTCTGCTACCTCCCCGACACTCAATCCCTCGTTTTCAATTATATAAGTGGCATCTTCCAAAGTCTCACCGACAACATTGGGGACCTTGACCATCTCCGGGCCCAGACTCAAAACAACCTCAATTACACGTCCCCGCTTTACAGTGTCATTGGCCTCCGGGCGCTGAGATATAATATGGTTCTCCTCTACCTCGGAATTAATCCGGTTAACCACTGTCAGGCCCAGGCCGTTTTCCTCCAATATTTTTTGGGCTTCTTCGTATGATTTCCCTTTCACATCGGGTACCTGCACTTCCTGCCCGAAGAGGCTCCCTCGCATTCCGTAGAGGAGTCCGGATGCAATCCCCAGAATGACTGCCAAAATAATGATATAGCCCATTGGCTTCATCTTCTTTTTGCGAGCCATCTCGTAATCATCCCCTTCTCCCACCGGCGGCATTACCAGTGTTTTATCATGTGCCCGCTTCTTTTTGGAGAATCTGCCCTTCCTTGAATTGAGAGCACCACTGAGGGCCTGTTTCATATCCCTGGCACTTTGATAACGATAAACTGGTTTCTTCTCCATTGCGGTCAAGATCACTTCTTCTAATCCGCTCGTAACCGCATCATTCAGTACGCTGGGGGGGACCGGTCGCTCGTGAATATGTTTGAGTGCTACCGTAACCGGGCTATCAGCATCAAACGGGACCCTCCCGGTTACCATTTCATAAAGTACACATCCCAGTGAGTAGATATCTGAGGTATTATTGACAGGCTCTCCCCGCGCTTGTTCCGGTGATACATAGTGAACTGATCCCACCATATCACCACTATAGGTTATGGTAACGCTGTTGGCGGCCCTGGCGATGCCGAAATCTGCAACCTTGGCGGTGCCATCCCGGGTGAGGAGTATATTGTGAGGTTTGATATCCCGGTGGATCAGTCCCTTTTCGTGAGCCCGGCTTAGTCCGTCACAAATCATCATGGTTATGCGCACCGCCTCATCGGGCGACATGGGACCCGTTTCCTGAATATACTCCTTCAGGTTGGTACCTTCCACATACTCCATGACAATGAAATTGTATCCGTTGTCTTCTCCAACATCATACACACTGACGATGTTAGGATGCGAAAGCCGGGCGGCCGCCTGGGCCTCACTCTTGAACTTCTGCACCAGGGTAGCATCCCGGGCGTACTCATCTTTAAGTATCTTAACTGCTACAATCCGGTCAAGCAGTGTACACCTAGCTTTATATACGGTGGCCATTCCGCCGTCGCCGATCTTCTCCAGCAATTCATAGCGATTTTGAAGAAGGGTAGTCATTCCCCTATTCCTCCTAAGATAAAGCTATAAGGATCATAGTTACGTTGTCATGCCCGCCTCGATCCAAAGCCAGGTGGAGCAGTCTCTGCAGTGCCTGGTCAAGATCAGACTCCTGAATAACTGCCTCCCAAACTTCCGAGGGCGTGATTAGGTCCGTTACCCCATCGGTGGCCATAAATAGACGGTCTTCCGCGTGAAGCTTACTGGTAAAACAATCAATCTCCACCGACTCTTCAGTACCCAATGCCCGGGTCAGTATATGACGGTACCGGTTGGCGCCGATATCGTTGTCGTTTAATAATCCTTCCCGCAGCATTTCTTCGGCCAGCGTATGATCCTGTGTTATCTTCTCTACCCCGTGAGGGTTAATCACAAAGAGACTGCTGTCTCCTATGTGGGCAGCATACAGTTCCATGTCTTTAACAATAGCTGCGGTAATCGTGGTTCCCATATCTGAAAACTCTTTAAACTGCTTTCCCCGGGAATAGATGCTCTGGTTGGCTTTCATGATGGAAGAAGTCAAAAAAGTCAAGGGGTGCTGCTTATCCATCTCGTCCAGATTCCCATGGATGATATCGATTGCCATCTGGGCAGCCACGTCTCCTGCCTTATGACCGCCCATACCGTCGCAGATCACGAACAGTCCCCGGTTCTGATCAACGAGGAAACGGTCCTGATTTTGTCTCCTGACTTTCCCTGTGTTGGACAAAACTGCTGCCTGCATAGCTGCACCCCGGTGCTAAAGATTTTTTCTACTTCGAGTTTGCCGACCCAATTTCCTGCTTGGGTCTGGTTGCGGTCGTCCGGCTCTTCAACTGACCACAGGCAGCTTCGATATCCCCGCCCATCTCTTCCCGCAGGGTAACATTGACCCCTTCTCTGGTTAAACAGGATAAAAAACTGTTAATGGTGGCCTGATCAGGCCGGCGGTAATTAACGCAGTCAGTCCGGTTGTACGGGATAAGGTTGACGTTAGCCAGTAACGGTTTCACCATCCGGGACAGCCGGATTGCATCCTGAACAGAGGAGTTTACTCCATCCAGCAGCACGTATTCAAACGTAACCCGCCGCCCGGTAATCCCAATATAGTATGAAACCGATTCCAGCAGAGCCTCCAGGGGGTATCTTCGGTTCATGGGAATAATACCGTCACGGATCTCATTGGTAGTTGCATGAAGGCTGATGGCCAGAGTCACCTGCAAACCGGATTCAGCCAACAACCTGATCCCCGGGATAAACCCGGCGGTGGAGATTGTGATGTGACGCTGGCCAATTCCAATACCCTGTTCATCATTAATAATCCTGATAGCCTTCAATACGGCCTCAAGATTTAAGAGTGGCTCCCCCATACCCATAAACACAACATTGGTTACGGATCTGTTTCCCGGAGCCGGTTTCTCCCTTTGCTTAATCTCTCTCTCGACCACGACCACCTGCCCGGTAATCTCACCTGCAGTAAGGTCTCTTTCAAACCCCGATTGACCGGTGGCACAGAACTTACATCCCACCGGACAGCCGACCTGACTCGATACACAGATGGTATATTTCTTGCCATCGGCCCTGAATTGAGGAATGGCCACGGTTTCAATGCGTTTTTTATCCGACAGCTCCAGCAGGAACTTGCGGGTACCATCCTGGGATATCCGAGCCTTAACCACCTTAGGAACAGTTAGGGATACATTCTTGTCCAAAAAGTGCCGGAGTTCCTTAGGCAGATTGTTCATCTGATAGAATGAGTGAACATGGTGCTTATAAAGCCAGTGATATATCTGACGGGCCCGGAAGCGAGGCAAACCCAGGTCAAGTATGGTTCGCTCCATCTCTTCTAAACACAGGCCGGAAAGCTCGGTCTTGTCCAAACCTCAATTCCTCCTCATCAACGATATAAACATGCCATCGATCTGGTGGCGGGGGGGAAATATGGTCAGGCGGCCCTTATCCATGGACATGGCACCGCTGTCCAACCAGGGATTGCTCTCCAGGATTTCGTCAAAATCCAGGAATTCAAAATCCCGGTGGCCTTGAATGAACCTTTCGACCACCTTTTGGTTCTCTTCGGGTTCCAGGGAGCAGGTACTGTAGAGCAGCTTGCCTCCGGACCGCACCGTCCGGGCAACCTGCTCCAGCATCTGGCTCTGTAAGTTTGACATTAATTCAATATCAGCCTCTTTTCTCCGCCAGCGCAGATCGGCTCTGCTCCGTAAAACCCCCAGCCCGGAACAGGGAACATCCAGGAGGACTGAGTCCGCCTGGTCCAATCCCCTTATCGAAGCAAAGAGATTCCCCTCCCTGCCTTCGACAATGCCGATCCCCAACCGCCGGCAGTTGATTCCTAACAATTCAAGTTTATGCCGGTACATATCGAACGCAATGATCGTCCCCTGATTACCCATTATCTCCGCCAGATGGGTTGTCTTGCCGCCAACCCCGCAACAAAAATCATAAACCAGCGTACCAGGCCGGGGTGATAAGCACAGGGGAATAAGCATGGTGGATTCACCTTGAACATAAAACAGACCCTCGCGATAGGACCCGAGCCGAAACAGGGGTACAGGTATACTCTCGAGTACAAGACTGGTTTGGGATATCATGCCCTCCCGGGCCATAACCCCTTCCTCTTCCAGAACTGCTCTCAATTCCCGGGCATCGTTTTTCATGCGGTTAGCACGTACGGTTAGCGGGGGCCCCTGGTTGTTGAAAGCCAGCAGTTTTCGAGTCTCCTCCAAGCCGTAACGCTCAAGCCACCTGGCCACCATCCATTCCGGATGAGAATAAAAAACGGCCAGGTACGAGACCATGTCACGGTTTGGATCCGGGTACGTTATATGGTCTTTGTTGCGTTCCACATTGCGCAATAACCCGTTAACCAGTCCGGAAACACCTTGGCCCTCGCTGCGGGCCATCTCCACCGCCTCATTGATTATGGCGTAGGCCGGGACCCGCTCCAGAAACAGCATCTGATAAAGTGACAGAATGAGGATCACATACACCTTGCTCTTAAGTTTACGCTGGTTTCTGACCAGAAAAAGATCAAGCACCCAGTCCAGGTGCTTTTTCATACGTATTGTTCCGTTCACCAGCTCGGTTACCAGTCCTCGGTCTCGATCAGACAGAGGACAGTGTTTCAATGCCTGTTCCAGAGCCAGGTTGGCGTATGCATTTTCATATAATACCCTTAACAGAATTTGAACTGCCAGTCTGCGTGCGTTTACCGGCTCTTTGCTCCTTGGAACGGCCTTATTCGTCGTTGAACACCCCCAGGATAAACAGGAATCTCACCAGGTTCAGAAAGGAAACCAGGGCGGCGGCGACATAAGTAAGGGCTGCAGCTCCCAGCACTTTTTTCACCAGGGGGACCTCCTGACTGGTGATATGGCCTCCACTGTGCAGCAATGCCACCGCACGGCTGGAAGCATTAAACTCCACCGGCAGGGTTATCAACTGAAACGCGACTACCGCGGTAAATATAAACACCCCTATCACCGCCAGATCGGGAAGCCCGAACAACAACCCGATCAAGATCAGAGGAAAAGACGCTGATGAGGCAAAACTGGCTACCGGAACAATGGCATTCCTGATTCCCAGGGGAATATACTTCGTCTCGTGTTGAAAGGCATGGCCAACCTCATGGGCTGCCACCCCTAAAGCCGCAACAGAGTTGCTGTTATAAACGGTATCTGACAACCTGAGAATTTTTGAACGGGGATCATAGTGATCGGTCAGATTCCCCGGGATTCTTTCCACCCGCACCGCGTGCAAACCGCCGTGGCGCAACAGCGTGGCCGCCAGTTCAGCACCGGTTATCCGACGACTGGAAGCCACTTTTGAATACTTGGCAAAGGTGCTCTGTACCTTGATTTGAGCCCAACCAGCCAGTATCAACGCCGGTATAAGTATGATCATTGTCGGATCCCAGAAAAACAAAAGCTTAACCTCCTTTAAGCATAGTAACCAGGGCCTCTTCTACCCTGTTTAGATCCACCTTCGTATCATGGCAGGGACCATGAGGACGCCGGTTCAGAACTCCCATCACCGGCAGGGGATTGGAATCCTGAATACCCGATGACAGGTCCCGCTCACAGGCTATGGCTACCACTCCCCGGGGACGGGTCTCGCCAATAATCTTCCGGGCCAGTGTGCCTCCGGTTGCCACCCGCAGGGTAACCCCGTATTTGTCGGCGAGTTCCAGCAGCCCGCAGATGTCACATCTGCCGCAGCGCCGGCAGTTATTAATGTCGGTGGTAATCTTGACCGGACATTGGGATTCCTGCAGACAATGCGGTGCCAGAATTACTACCCGCCCTCTAATCGCCAGATTCCGGTGGGTCCTAATCAGGTAGTTATTAACCTCGATGAAAGAAGCCCATACCAGTTCCCTGCTAATACCGAACAGTCTTCCCAAGCTGACTGCGACGGGGAATAAGAATGTGGTGGCAATCCTTATACAACCTTCAAACGATGGTATATTCTTGGCTCTGATTATGGTTACAACAATAGCGGTGGTGCCGGCAGCAACCAGAATAAACCCAAGTAAAAAGAAACCCGCCAACCCGATAGTTATGCCGCGAAACAGGGGATAGTCCTGAAAGCGAATGAGGTTATACACCCCCAAAAAAATTAGAGCAATAACCGTTAGACTGGCGAACAGCAGCCCTATGTACAGTCGCTTATTATTTTTAAATCCTCACACCCCCCCAACCCATCACCATCCCGCACTTTTCTGCCTCTTAAGAACTCGGCCGCCGGGATTCTCTTCTTCCCTGCCTTCTGAACCTCAAGAACCAGCAGTCCGCCCTGACCTGTGGCGACGACAAACCCCTGATGGGGTATTAACCTGATAACCTCTCCTGGTAGCCCGGTTCCCTCCTCTTCTACTGTCTCAGCCTTGAATATCTTGAGTTTTTCGCCGCGGAACCAGGTGTAAGCACCCGGATCCGGGGATAATCCCCGGATTTGGTCTTTAATATTCTTACTTCTCATCTCCCATTTTATCAGTTCGTCTCCGGCTGTCAAAGGAGGAGCGTAGGTTGCGCGGGAGTTATCCTGAGGTATACGGGGATTTATACCCCATTCAACCTGCTCCAGGGTCTCTAAAAGCAGTTCGCCCCCAATATTGGCGAGTCTGACTATCGTATCCCCGTAATCCTCATCGCCTTCGAGGTCGATCGCACTTTGTAAAATTATATCACCGGTATCCATGGATTTATCCATATACATGGTGGTAACTCCAACTGTTTTCTCCCCAGCCATCAATGCCCTCTGCACAGGAGCAGCCCCACGGTAGGCCGGCAGGAGCGATCCGTGTACATTTATGCAGCCCAAGGGCGGAATATTAAGTACATTTTCCGGCAGGATCTTGCCGTAAGCCACCACTACAATAACCTCCGGCTCCATACCCGCAATAACCTGTTCAAAGTCGGGAGTACGGATGGAATCAGGCTGAATTACCGGCAGACCATACTCAGCCGCCAGGAGCTTGACCGGAGACGGTGTAAGCCTCTTGCCTCTTCCGGCAGGCCTATCGGGTTGGGTAACCACCAGGGGGATATCATACCCCGCAAGTATTAAATTGTAG
>JBLNCH010000244.1:0-3894 GCA_050260485.1 Bacillota bacterium
TTGATTATTTAATTCCTTAAGCACTTCCCTTTCTGAGTAAGTTGCCAGAGCTTTTCTTCTGCCCATCTTCCTTCCTGCCCCATGGGAACAGGAGCAAAAGGATTCGGGATTGCCCAGGCCCTTTACGATATAGCTGGCCCTCCCCATGGCTCCAGGAATAATCCCCAGTTCACCTTCCCGGGCGCTGATGGCTCCTTTGCGGTGTACCCAGACATTCTCTCCATAGTGGTTTTCCAGGGCCGCGTAGTTGTGATGGGCATTAATCTCCATCCCGAACTCAACGCCGTCGAAATCGGCGTACTGATCAACCAGGCGCGCAATTATGGACTTGACCCTCTCTTTGATGAGTTCCCGGTTTTCTCTGGCAAAGTTAAGGCACATATCCATCCAGCGCAGGTACGACTGTCCCGCGTCGTCATTTACCGGCAAAAAGGCCAACTGGTATGCCGGAGGAATCCTGGTTTCCCACCGTTCATTAAGCATCCGGGCCATTTTATTAAAGTAATCGCAGACCTGCTTCCCTACATTTCGGCTTCCGCTGTGCAGCATAACGCACAGCTCGCCTTCCTCATCTTCCTGTAGTTCTATAAAGTGGTTGCCCCCTCCCAGGGTCCCCAGCTGTTTAAAGGCCGAGGGAAAACATAATTCGGCCAGCTGCGGGTGCCGATCCAGTTCCCTGCTAAAATCTGAACCGCCGGCCAGTAGATCAGATAAGTACGCTGATTCCTGCATTTTCTGGTGGTGGGAAAAGCCTACCGGAATTTCCCGCAGTATGTTTTTCGTAATTACCTGAAGCAGCGTTCCTTGCGGTGTCCGGCAATCACGAACCAACCAAACCGGAATGTTGGTCTTGAAAAACACCACACCGCACCCGATATCTACACCTACCGCATTGGGTATAATGGTCCCCCGGGCCGCAATTACACCGCCAATCGGCATACCGTAGCCCATGTGGGTATCCGGCATCAAGGTCACCCATTTATGTATGAAAGGCAGCTCCGCTAGATTCAGAGCCTGCTGCAGGCAGTTATCATCCAAATCTTCAGGGCTGCTCAGCCATACTTTAATCGGCTTTTTACCTTTGTGTCCATCGATTACAAATATCTTGAATCATCCCTTCATTACCTGACCTTTTACGATCAAGTGCTATAGGAAGAATGACATATCCGCATCATCTTCCCGGCCGCTGGGAGGACGAATGCTCCAACACCATCTTCAATAAATACCACAAATGCAGCTTTGTCAATTCCGGATCGGAAACCCCAATGCTCCCTACCCTACCAGCATTTTTTCATTTGTCCTATCCTGTCCAGAACTTATGAATTATTATTTTCTGCAGGGGAATCAGACATTAACTATATGCAGCAAGCCAAAATTTTGTTATTATAGTCGTGGCAGGGTTGGGTCGGACGGTAGAAAAACTGTTTTTTTAAAAGGGTAGGAAGGTTAGCATGGCAGGCAAATAGTTGGGCACAGCGGTTCCTTATTGTGTCCATACTGAATGAGCTCCTGCGGGAGTTTTTTTATTGGGCAAAATTATGAAAGAGGTTTTGGGCATAACACTCGCCTATTACTGGCAGCCCGAAAGAGTATTGAACAAAATCATGCAACAGAGGTGTTAGTCGTGGTAAGAAATATCGGTTGGCGGGTTACGATTGCAGCAGTCCTCCTTAACCTGGCCAGTGGGTTCTTATATGCCTGGAGCGTGTATGCAGCCGCCCTCATACAGGAACTGGGATTCACCAAAACCCAGGCCATGCTGCCTTACACTGTGGCTCTGGCGATGCTAGCCGTAATGATGGTGCCGGGCGGCAAGTTGTTTGACACATATGGGCCTCGGGTTGTTGCTACCATCGGCGGGATATTAATGATAGCCGGTATGGCCCTTACCTCCATGCAGACCACAATACCCGGATTTGTTGTGTTCTTTGGAGTCATGGTAGGAGCCGGGTCGGGTATAGCCTATGGGGTTACTATTCCTTCAGCAGTCAAGTGGTTTTCACCGGCCAAACGCGGTTTGATATCCGGTTTAGTGGTGGCCGGTCTGGGTTTGGCAGCGGCGTATGCGGCACCTCTGGCTCAGGTCATTATTAATGCGGTAGGAGTCAAGCAGACCTTCCTGATCGTTGGAATTGTGTTTGGGGGCCTCGTGGTCTTATTGGCCCAGTTCCTGGCTGTGCCTCCGGCTGGATATGTACCCCCGGGGAGCCCGGCACCGGCTGACAGCACGGTATCTGCAAAAAATGACTTTTCGCCTTCGGCAATGATGGGCACCATACAATTCTGGCTAATATGGTTGATGTACTGTTTTGGGGCAATTGCCGGCTTAATGGTGATAGGGCATATAGCCATAATTGCCAATATCCAGGCTCAGCTTAAATGGGGATTCGCGTTGGTGGCAATCCTGGCAATTTTCAATTCCGCCGGCCGAGTCGTCGGCGGATTCCTGTCCGACCGCATCGGGCGTAACCGGACATTGATTCTGATGTTTGCACTTCAGGCCGCCAATATGCTGATGTTTAAAAACTATACCAATATGACCTCCTTAACCATCGGAGTTTGCATAACCGGACTTGCTTACGGATCACTGCTGGGGATTTTCCCGGCCTTAACCTATGACTTTTTTGGCTTGAAGAACAGTGGTACGAATTACGGTCTGGTATTTACCGCTTTTGGGGCGGCAGGCATCATCGGACCGCTGATGGCGGGAAGGATCGTTGACATTACAGGGGCTTACAGCTATGCGTACATGGCTGCGGCTGTCATATTGCTGGCGGCGGCAGTAATGGTCAAATTCCTTAATAAGCCCAAAAGGGAAGCGATTGTTTAGCAATAGTACATTTCAGAAAGGTAGGAATCCGAAATGCCTATTACCGAATTTCTGGCTCGCAATGCCAGTCTGTATGGCGATGAAATCAGCCTCATTGAAAGAAATCCGGAACTGCAGGGAAGACGGAAAGATTCCTGGCGTGAATTCGAACTGATCGAACCAAATCCTCCGACACTGTTTCGCCGCCATATGACCTGGCGGGAGTTTGACAACAGAGCCAACCAATTTGCCAACCTGCTGCTAAAAAGAGGGATAAAAAAGGGCGATAAGGTAGCCATCCTCTTGTTAAACTGCCTGGAATGGCTGCCGATATATTTCGGGATTCTTAAAACCGGCGCCCTGGCCGTTCCGTTAAACTTTCGCTATACCGCTGAAGAAATCAAGTACTGTTTGAACTTGTCGGAAGCCGATGCATTGGTATTCGGCCCTGAATTCATTGACCGGTTGGAAACAATCTTGGATAAGATCCCGAAGGTGAAACTGCGTTTCTTTGTCGGGGAGGATTGTCCGCACTTTGCCGAAAGCTACGGACTCCTGGCAGCAGAGTGCTCGACGGAAGCTCCTCCCGTCAAACTAACAGATGAAGATCACGCGGCCATCTATTTTTCGTCGGGGACAACCGGCTTTCCTAAAGCGATTCTGCACAGTCATCGCAGCCTGGTGTGGGCCTGCGAGACGGAACAAAACCATCACGGTCAGACCCGGGAGGACAACTTCCTGTGCATACCGCCGCTTTATCATACCGGCGCCAAGATGCACTGGTTCGGGAGTCTGCTGGCAGGAAGCAGAGCGGTTTTGCTGCGCGGCGTAAAACCGCAATGGATTCTGGAAGCGGTTTCCGATGAAAAGATCACCATCGTATGGCTGCTGGTCCCCTGGGCCCAGGACATCCTGGACGCCATCGAAAGAGGAGAAGTGAAACTGGAAGATTACGAGCTCGAACAGTGGCGCTTGATGCATATCGGGGCCCAACCGGTTCCTCCCAGTCTGATTCACCGCTGGAAAAAATATTTTCCGAACCATCTCTATGATACGAATTATGGTTTGAGCGAATCCATCGGCCC
>JBLNCH010000245.1:0-3114 GCA_050260485.1 Bacillota bacterium
GCTGACCTGAGATATTGGTATAATAATTGCGCCGGTTTTTGTTTCCACCGCGTTACCCACAACGGTGTTTACATCTATCATCTGTTTGATGCTTTCCATGGCGGTTTTCATTAGACTCTCAATCGGGTGACCACTGGTGTTTTCCAAGGAATTGCCTCCTTAAATTAGGATCGGATAATCATAATATGAGCCTTTTATGCCGCCAATATTCAGGAGACTAACAGTAAGCTGCCGGCGAGGTCCTTTCAAGCTGAACAACATCCCTCCTGTTCGTTTTTGCTGTTGTGCACACTCGGTTGAAAGTTGGTCTATCTCAGGAATGCCCTTTCCTGTATACTTGAAACAGGAGCGATTCCTTCCCGGTTTAAATGCGCTCTCTTGCATCCAACCGCCAATTATGAAACTGGAGGAAGCCATGCATATTCCTGATGAAATTCTAGCTACACAGACGCTGAACGGCGATATGGATGCTTTTGAGGAACTATTGAACCGGCATCAGAAAATGGTGTTCAAGGCAGCTTACCGCATGATGGGACAGAGAGAAGAAGCCGAGGATATAGCCCAAGAAGTTTTTGTGACCGTCTACAGTAAGATGAATCAGTTTGACCCCCGAAGAAAATTTTCCTCCTGGTTGTATCGCATCACCCTCAATACCTGTATCAGCCGGCTGCGAGCCAAGAAGAACGCAATTGTTTGTTCATTTGAAGAATCCGCGTTCGGACCGGCGGACAGCTGGCAGAGTAAGGTCAACCCCCTGACCGTCCTCGAACAAAAAGAGCTGAATAACTATATATGGGATGCCCTGGTCCGATTGCCGGAAAACTACCAGATAATACTGATCCTGCGTTACCAGATGGATTTCTGCAATCAGGAAATAGCTAATACTCTGGGTATTAAGAAAGACAACGTCGAGGTTAGGATGCACCGCGCACGCAAAGCCTTGCGTCACCAGCTGTTGAAAGCAGGGGTGAGCTCATAACCGCTTACAAGTTGCTCCCGGTTCCGGTTCTTGTCTGCCTGAGAGCATGGCTCCTGGCGAACCGATGATTAAGGAAGCCGATTAAACAGCACTGCCCTCCCGCAATCCCCGGGACGCTCCTATCGATGACGTCCGCCGAAAGAGGATATACATCACCGGCATTATAACTAATAAGGACGCCAGCCGAAATAAGATCTCACAATGGAAGGTACACTCGACCTTTCTGCCGCCAAAATACGGTACCACCTCGATCTGCCGATTATGAAGCCTGCTTAGACAGGATACCAGAACCAGAACCCATCCCTTGAAACTCCAAAGAACCCCCGCCGTCATGGCAGTATACATAGCATCATCCAATCCGACAACCGTCCGCCAGTTGAGGTTCTTCGTATTGATAGCTGACCTCATCATCCGGGACAGCCAGCGGCGCCGCTTGATTTCCCGGCGCAGCGTCAGAGCCTGCCTAAACTGCCTTCGGATCTCCGGTGACGTCATACTTCGCCAACCTTCGGCCAGCCGCTTACCCCGTCCGGCTTCTTCCGTCTGCTTCCACCCTACGGCCGGTTCGCCGCGATCGAAACCCGTTATGAGTTGTTCCAAGGTAAACTCTCTTCTTAGAAGCCTTCGCACCAGGATGACCTCAATATGTAATCCGCTGTTTTTCACCCCGACCCTGACTTCCACGATCACCCTGATGTTTACCAGCAACAGGATGAAAAGAAAAAGAGCAAAGCCAATTACCACCCATTTAAACAACCGCTTCACTCTCACCTATTTTTTCCTATATTGCCTTATTATCCTTCGCATTATGCAACCTGACAGTTGTTTTTGGTACAGGAATGCAGCTGCCAGCGGCTGATAGCAGGAGTCCTCCCCACCTTATCGATCGATCCCGGCCACGTAGTTGCGGGTGGTAACCAAACGGAATCTCCAGGCCCTTCCGGATCGGTTCCCTTGAAATCTTAAACCACTTACAAATAAAGGCGGGCCCAATATTTTCTGCATATCCGGCGATCCGAATTTATTAAACTGATATACTGTGGACGACAGAATGAACTCTGGGGTCAATAAACCTCATTTCTAATGAAAAAAATTGATAAAATATTTAAAGGTAAATCAGCATCGGGATCGTGTCTGCGCGAAGTTTTGGGACGGCAGAGTAGATTTGACACCTCATCCTGAATGCGTTCATGCCGGTGAAGCTGAATCAACCGCTACATGGTAACAGTTTACCAGTTATGTTAACATGAGATAAATCAAATTTCGAAAGGAATGTATGTAATTTGAATACCATGGCTGAAAACAGGGGGATTGATGAACAGCTATTCAATGATATATTGTCCACCGCCCAAAACAATACTGCTTTACATACCATGGGTATAAACATAACCTACTTGGGACCGGGAACGGCTGGCCTCAAGATGTTTTGTGACCATAAATTTTCCAATCATATGGGATCGATACACGGTGCCGTCATTGCCGGACTGATAGATAATGCAATGGGATTATCCATGGAATCGAGCGGCAGAAAAGGGGTAACCTTGGAGATGAGCCTAAACTATATTGCGCCAGTCCTGGAAAACACTGAGGTTACCGCCGAAGGGCGTGTACTATATGCCGGAAAAAAGACGGCTGTAATTGAGGCCTCATTATTCACCGACAAGGGCGAACTGGCCGCCAAGGGCAAGGGGACTTTTTATTTACGCTCCGGCACGATATAGCCGGGCTATTTCGAGCGGCCGCGGGTAGGAAGTGATAAGGTGGTGAGCAAATCCCCGGACCGAAAGGTTTAAGCTAAATCACATTTATTCTAAGTTTCATTTTCTTGGCTGTTTGTTATGCAGCATCACGCAACAGCCTTACCACAGGAGGTTTCTTCATGATCATCAGAAAAAGCGGTCACATCAAAGACGGCCTGTATTATCTCTTACATTCGGAATTCCCAGTCTTTCTCCTCGATCGGCCGCAACCGGCCATATTTGACGCAGGACTAAGCTGTACAGGGAAGCTCTATGTTAAGGCCATAAAAAAGGTGCTTGGTGACCGGCAGCCATCCATTCTGTTCCTCAGTCATTCCCATTGGGATCACTGCGGATCTGTCTCTACCCTCAAAAAAGCCTTCCCGGACATGAAGG
>JBLNCH010000246.1:0-6330 GCA_050260485.1 Bacillota bacterium
GGCGCTATGCCGATACCAACGAGCATGTCTTTTTCGTAGTCGATTCCAAGCACCACAACTACAAGCTGGTCAAGAAAATATTCACCTCCGGGAATCGCATGTCCTATGTGGGAGAGTTTGAACTCTGCGATTACCCGATTACCAAAGGGGACATTGTGTCAAGCGGGAACCTGGCCTGGGATTCATCCCTGGGAGCAGTCAATGTCGGCAAATTCCAACTGGGATTCGCCTCGATTGGCATCTGCACCCATTCCCTGTATGAGGCTCTAAACCACTCCTCCAACCGGATCCTGTACGGTCACCCGGTTACGGACTTTCCTCATATAAAGAACATCTTCGTTGAGGCCTATGCCCGGTTGATAGGTATGAAACTCTATGCCCTGAGAAGCCTGGATTACTTCCGATCCGCTTCTGATGAGGACCGACGCTACCTGCTGTTCAATCCCATTCAGAAGATGAAGGTAACCACCGAAGCCATGAAGATAATCGATTCCCTGCTCGATGCCATCGCAGCCAAGGGGTTTGAGCAGGACACCTACTTTGAAACGGCGATCCGGGATATCGGTATGATTCCGCGTCTGGAAGGTACCACTCATGTTAACATTGCCTTGGTCATCAAATTCCTCCAGAACTACTTCTTTAACCCGGTGGATTACCCGGAAATCCCGGTGCGGGATGACCCGGCCGATGATGCTTATGCCTGGAAACAGACCACCGGCAAGCTGGGAACGGTGAGGTTCCCCGATTATCGTCGGGCTTATGAAGGGATTAACCTGCCCAACGTTAATATCTTCCGTCAGCAGGTGGACCTGTTCCGTGAGTTCATGGCCAAGGCCACCCCGACCGAGGCCCAGCGCAAGAACCTGGATTATATGCTGGCTCTGGGTGAGATGATGACCCTCATCGTTTATGCCCAGCTTATTCTGGAAAACACCAAGCTGCGCAAGATTGAGGACGAGCTGACGGATACCATCTTCTATTTCCTGGTCAAGGATTTTTCCAGGTTTGCCCTGTCCCAGATTTCAAGCTACGTAAGCTCTGACGAACAGGAGAAATACCTGCAGGCCATGATGAAGAAACCTGATATCAGCCCGGAACGGGATAAAAAGATCTGGGAAGAGCACCTGGTGCCCCTGGTAGGTATCTACACCATGAACAGGTAAGGTGATTCTATTTACCGGTAGAATATACTTGGGAAACAGTCTTGATTCTCCTGAGTTTGAAAAAAATAGCCTGACTCCAACAGCAGCGACCCGGCGGGTTCAATCGATCGCCGGGTCGCTGTTATATTACCGTTGGCATAATTTGCTCTTTAAACGTAATGCCTTTCAATTAAGATGTAGCTTTCAACTGGAATTGAATTTATCAGGGTGATTGGCAAGGGATGCTATTTCACGCGGCCCTCAATCACAATTAAATTACGTCCGCTCCCTGACCGTCACACTGGCCCGTAACCTCCGGCATCTGCCTGTATCCTATCTCGGCTGCATGCGGACGGCACCGTCCAGGCGGATGGTCTCCCCGTTCAGATAACCATTTTCCACAATGGCCTGCACCAGATGGGCGAACTCATCGGGAGTGCCAAACCGGGAGGGAAACGGTATCTGTTTTTCCAATGACTCACGGGCCGGCTGGGGCAGAGCCGCCATCATTGGGGTATCAAAGATCCCCGGGGCTATAGTCATTACCCGGATGCCATCCCGGGAGAGGTCGCGGGCAACCGGCAGGGTCATACCCACCAGCCCGCCTTTCGATGCCGAATAGGCGGCCTGTCCGATCTGACCATCGAAGGCGGCTGCCGAGGCTACATTGATGATGACACCCTTCTCACCGTTTTCCGGTTCATTCTTGGCCATCTCCCAGGCAGCGTTGCTCAGCACATTGAAAGCACCGATAAGGTTTATCTCTACCACCCTCCGGAACGCATCAATGCTGTAAGGTCCATCCTTGCCGATGGTGCGTCCCGCCCCAAGGATGCCTGCGTTGTTAACCAGGATGTGAATGCTGCCGAAGGCGTTTATGGCCGCCCGACACAGGTTCCTGACATCGTCCGTCGATGTTACGTCAGCCTTGACAAACAAGGCCCGCCCTCCCAACTGAAGGGCAACCTCCTGACCTTTCGCCTCGTTCAGATCGGCTATCACCACATTGGCTCCCATTGCATGCAGGCGGACAGCCGCGGCTTCACCCAGCCCGGATGCCCCACCGGTTATAACTGCAGTCTTTCCCGATATTATCACCTGTTCTCCCCTCCTTCATTTTTACAAAGTAATTTAAGGGACCGGCACCCCCCTTCGTCTGACTCTTCCCAGGGATGTTAATTGTGAACCCCAGTATTTCTGCGTGCTTTCAGGGTTCACTCCTATAATCATTTATAACTAAAACTATGGAAATAGCAAACTCATTAAGAATTAACTGGTAACAATTATTTGGTAATTTCAATAAAATATGATAATTGACGGATTGAGAGGGGGGAAGACGGTTGATTACCAAAAAGTATGTGATTGGAGCCGCCGCCAAGAAAGCCGGAGGACAAACGCATATCCATGAAGTCCAGGGCCTGACCGAGATGGCTGATGGACACTGCCACCGTTTTGGCGGAGCCACCGGTGAACTGATACCTTTGGAAAAGGGCGGACATAGGCACCAATACGTTGCTGTCACCGATTTTGTCGACGGTCACTATCATAAAATATGTGTGCATACCAGTCCAATGGTCGGGGTTTCTGAAGATGAGCATGTTCATTATGCTGAGGGCTATACTTCGGTTAATGATGGACACAAACATGACTTCGATTTGACCACATTCCAGGCCCCGAATCCCGGGACCAACTAGAAAGTATGGAATCAAGGGGGGTATCCCCTTGTTTCCTTTTACATGGGTCACGAAGAAGACCCCGTGTTTTCCGCTGGTATCATTCTCTGCCAGGAAGGAATTCTCCCCAAAAAAAGCGAAGTAATCCCTCAAATGCAATAATTAACCGGTTTGAGGGAACTGCTAATGGGTTCATTTGAAGAACTGATTCCCGGAAGCGGGATCTATCAGCTAACGATCCCCAACAACATGGGTACCGGGGACAATCACACCTATTTTGGGGAAGGATCCGGGGGTTGGACCGTAATCGATCCCGGGACCAAACTTCCGGCCGGACAGGCTATGTGGAAAGAAGCTCTGAAAGAGATTGGCATCAGCTTCCGGCAGATCAAAGAAATCTACGTGACCCACAACCATCCTGATCACTTTGGGTTGGCAGGATGGCTGCAAGAGCAATCCGGGGCCGAAGTTTTTTTATCTCCTTTGGATATATCCACCAACGAGCAGTTTTTGCTTCCGGAGAAGCAGCATATCGCGCTATTAATGGAATCTATGGGACCTTACGGAGTACCGCCGGCAATACCGGAGATTCTGGTGAAGGAAATTCAACGGCTGATGCCATTCGTAACGCCAATCCCGGATTTGACGCCACTGGAGGTAGGGCACACCTTCCATTTAGGTGATGATGAATACGAAACAGTGCCCTCTCCGGGTCATACAGACGGCCATGTCTCCTTTCTGGGGAAGAGGCGGAAACGACTGCTGTCGGGAGATGCCTTGTGTTTGGACAGGGTCTCGCAGCTTAGTGAGTGGCCGTATTCTTCACTGTCGAATCCCATGCAGGTCCAACTGCAGGCCCTGCGCGATATTGTTGGCCGGGGTGTTAGCCAGGTCCTGGCGGGGCATGGTGCAGTTTTCGACACCGTCCGGGAACGGTTAACGGAAATAGAGGAAGAACACCGTAAACGCATAAACAAGGTGGAAAATATCTTGCAAAGAGAGATGACACTGGTAGAAGTCTGCCGGACCCTTGACGTGAAAGCCAGGACCCCTCACGAGATGAGGGTATCCTGGGGTGACACCCGCGCCTACCTGGAGTACCTGTGGCAGCAGGGAAGAATTACAAAAAACACTGGGCCGGTAATCTCTTATGCTCCCAAATAGTCGAAGGAGACGGGGGTTCCTTCCGGTTATGATGGAGGAGCCCAGCGGGTGTCTTCAGCCGCGGCAGGTGCGGGTATCCGGGGCTCACGTTGTTCCTGGGGGCCCTGCCACCCGGCCATGACCCTCTCTACCTCCCGGATGTAGAGGTCCAGCATCTCCTGCATGACTTCTTCCTTGAGAACCCCGTTTAGACATTCCGTCTCAAAGAAACGCTTGGGGAACCGCAGTTTTCGGAAATCAAAGCCCATCTTCCGCTTGACCATGATCTTATTGCGGAAGATTTCCAGGGCTAGTTCCTTCAATTCTTCCTCGCTCTTTTCCACACCAATAGCACTTAACGCCTTGACAATGGTGGGGTAATCATAAACCGAGCGGGCGAACAGGCACATTATAAGGCAGTTGGTAATACAGCGGTTGACCTCTTCCTCGAACATCGCGCTTACGAAGGAAGCCGGGTCACTGTGCTTTTTGGTCTGGTCCAACGAGTAGCCGGCATTATCCAGGTGGGAATGCCGGGCACCGACGGCCTGCCCCAGTGCCGCCCCATACCCCGTATGATATCCGGTCATCTCCGTACGTCCCAGAGTGCAGGCGTAATCCAGCCCGCCCAACTGCTCCGCCGCTGCCTCGGTCCCCTTGCCCAGCAGGCGGTAGAGCTCGTTTTTCGGTTTGGCCATACCCTGCAGGACATGCAAATAGCCTTCAGTATAGCCGAATTCCAAACGGGTACCCAGTTCCTCTTCCCCCACCAGCTGGTTGGCAAAGGCTTCCGTCAGCCAACCCAGCAGCACACCGGCGCTCATGACATCGAATCCCAGGTCTTCTACCGCATCCAGCAGGGTAAGGAAATCCTCCTGGTTGCCCGTACCCAGGAAACTGCCCAGGGCAAAGACCAGTTCGTGGTCATACGCCAGCTGCGAGGTTTCGTATTCATGGCTTTTGCTATCGAATGATCTGCGGTGAGCAGCTATATGAATCGAGCCAATGGGGCAGCTGCTGCAGGACAGTTTGCGGATCAGCTTATCCTCGGCAAAGGCTTCTCCTGATATCTCCTGGGCCTTGTCAAAAGTGGCCGATTGCAGGTTGCGAGTCGGAAGGCCTTTCATGGCATTAAGCTTCAGGATGTTCACCGTGGTCCCCAGATCGTGATATTTCTCCATCACATCCGTCTTGGTCACCCGGTCATGGATCTCCTTATAGATCTTGCGGTAGGCTTTCTGCTGCTCCTTGGGGATAGGGTACTCCTGGTTGCCGAATACCACCAGTGCCTTGAGTTTCTTGCTGCCGAAAACAGCTCCCGGCCCTAGGCGCCCGAAATGGCGAAAGGTATCGACGTTAAGGTTGGCGAAACGCACCAGGTTTTCGCCCGCCGGTCCAATCCTTACAATGGAGCGGAAGCCCCTCCCTGGCTCCATCTCCCGCAGGTACCTCCCGGTTTCTTCGGTTCCCACTCCCCACAGGGGCTCGGCATTGCGGAACTCGACACTGCCCGGGCCAATGCTGAGGTAGACGGGCTGGGGGGATTCTCCCTTAATGACTATGGCATCGTAGCCGGAGTAGACCATGGCCAGGGCCAGCCGGCCGCCGGCGTAGCTCTCACCCAGCTCACCGGTCAAAGGGGAACGAAACATGCAGACCGTCTTGGTTATTACCGGAAATATCGAAGAAAGGGGGCCGACACAGAAGATAATCGGTTGCTCACTATCCAGGGGATCCCTATCATAAAGAACACTTTCATCCAGCAGCCTTATCCCGACCCCCACTCCTCCCAGGTAGCGGAAGAGATCGGGTTTATCCTTGATCTCCCACGACTTGTTGGTTAGATCGATATTCAGCACCCTGATCGTCTGGTTGGTAATCATTACACATACCGCCTTACGTCAAATCTCTTCATAGTTTGGGCCTATTCGATTACCCCTATTCGGCGCGAATAAATCAAGGGGACAGTTCCTGTGATGCAATTTGCATACGGGGACTGTCCCCTTGATTCACCTGATGCATAGACAAAAAGAAACCCACACTGGGGGGAGGTGGGTCCCAATCGGTCTTTAGGGGATGTAACGCCGGCCTCCAGATCCTTATCTATCTATGATCCGGGGTCTTTAAATCTACAGGTATTATAGCACTTGTGAAAAATAAATCAACCTCAGCCGGACCTCCGGCCATCTCTCTACGGCAGGAGAGAGAACTCATAACCCTGGGCTTTCAGGTCTTTCAGGATCCGGTCCAGGGCTCCGGCGTTGCTGGATGATACCGCATGCAGCAGAATTATAGCTCCCGGGTGAACATTGGTCATCACGTGATTATAGGAGTAATCAGCACCGGGCTGATCATTCACATCCCAGTCTTTA
>JBLNCH010000247.1:0-6147 GCA_050260485.1 Bacillota bacterium
AAGACGGTTCAATTAATTTTGGAGAGCATACAGTCAAAAAATACGGAACCGGTTACTATTGCGAAAAAGAGCCTAAGTGTTCAGATAGACGATGAAGACCTGAAAAATTTTAACACCGTTCTATCGCTTTTTGTTACCGAGCTTAACAGCAATCATAACCGCTCCGTTAATATCAAGCGGGCAGCTGAACTGATTGACGGGGCTATAGTGATGCCCGGTGAGGTATTTTCTTTCAACAACCGGGTTGGTGAGCGAAGTAAAGATAATGGTTTTGCCCGTGCCCCGGTAATCATCGGGAAGCAGATGGTGGATGACATGGGGGGAGGAATATGCCAGGTAGCATCCACCCTGTATAACGCCTCATTACAAGCTGGATTTCCGATTATCGAGCGGCATCCTCATTCAATCAATGTCAAATATGTTCCCCATGGTCAAGATGCAGCGGTGGTATATGGGTCACTGGATTTCAAATTTAAGAATGACAGGCTAAACCCGATTGGTATCAGCAGCAAGGTGGAAGATAATAAGCTGGTGATTGCTATTCTCGGTAACGAAGCTGACAAGAGCAAAGACCAGGTAAACTACAAGTAGACAATTCCGGTGTTGGGCCGTAAACGTATATGAAAGCAGCAAGGGGAACTTACGTTCCTCTTGCTGCTTTTCTCCTGCCAACATTGAGATTCTTGCCATATTTAGGTTTTTCCTAAAAGTATGAATTGCGGGTTAACGCCGCAAAATATATTGGACGTAATAAGTAAGGAGGTGATTCGTTGTGGGTTGCAGAGAACAGGATATAAACGAACAAAGGGAACGCATTTTGCGGGAACGCGAAGAACAACAGCGCAGAGAAGAAAATCGGCGTGATGATAACCGTCAGCAGAACAGGAGATAAACTTAATAACACCAATTTCCATCAGCAACAGGTTGTGAAGCCCAGACCAGCATAAGTTGCATTTTATTTGCAACAACAGGGATACCCAGGAGTCTTTCACATTTGGACACGGGGAATATCCCTAATATGTAGTTAAGAGAACACTCCCCGTGTCCCGGGCTCACTTGACACCGCGGAAGCAATTACTCTACCCAGTCTTATCAATGAAGATAAGTCCCTGCTCGATACGGCTGCCCCGCTGTCGAATTGGGCCGACCGTGGTGTTTAGACTCATCCCTATCCGGGGATTCTTGACCTGCAGATGTCCTGTCACCCTGAGCCCGTTCGGGTACTGTACCATACCAAAGGTTAGGCAGGGCTGTTGGAATCCTTCAGGAAGGCTGTATAAACGGGTCCAGGTGAGCAGTTCGCATTCACCATTTATCAGCACGGGATTAAATAAGTCTCCCCCACAGCGGCGGCACAGAAAATGCCGCGGGTAATGGAGTTCGTCGCAGTTCTGGCACTGGAAGGCATAAAACCTATCGCTCATAACTATTCCTCCCGGGTTAACACGGTAGCTACCACGTTGTTGCCGAAACCTCCGAAGTTGATAGCCAGCCCGGCTCTGGCACCCTTAACCTGTCGCTTCCCTGCCTCACCCCGAAGCTGAACTACCAGTTCGTGTATCTGAGAAACCCCAGTAGCTCCAAGTGGATGCCCCTTGGCCTTTAATCCCCCGGAGGTATTAACCGGTATACGTCCGCCGATCATGGTATCCCCCCGCCGCACCGCCAGGTGGCCCTGGCCCTTGGGGAATAATCCGGCCTCCTCCGATTCAACAATTTCCAGAATGACAAAAGCATCATGTAGTTCGGCCACATCAATGTCTTCTGGTGTTAGCCCGGACATGGCGTAAGCCCTCCTGGCTGCCAGGCGAACAGCTAACAGATCAGTCGGCACCTCTCGCTCAGCTACAGCATGGGTATCGGTTGCCTGACCGATTCCTCTGATCTGCATCGGTTTTCTCGAGAAGCGGTCAGCCACATCCATGGCACACAATACCAGGGCTGCCGCCCCGTCTGAGATGGGACACACATCGTACAGATGCAGTGGTTCGGCTATATAAGGGTTTTTCAGATCTCCGCCGCGCAGTTTGGCAAGGGTCAGTTCCGAGTGGAACTGGGCCAGCGGGTTATATAGAGCATGCTGGTGGTTCTTAATGGCCACCAGGGCCAGGTCCTCCTCAGTTATCCCGTAACGCTCCATACAGAGACGGGTAAACAACCCCGCCATGGCTGGTAAGGTCAGCCCGTAAGGGTATTCCACTTCCGGATGCAGCAGGGTAGCTATCAGGTCAGTACACGCTTTGCTGTCGACGGAAAGCATCATCTCGGCTCCTACCACCAGCACCACATCACATAGCCCGCCGGCGATCTCAGCATAGGCCAATTTGACTGCGGAAGCCCCCGATGCCGGACCGTTCTCTATCGTCTCCGCCATTGCCGGACGGAGGTTTAGTGTATCCACCAGGGCCGATGCCACCCCACTCTGGCGGTTCAAGGTCTGCGCACCCATGGTAGATAACAGCAGTTGATCAACCTTGCCTGAACCTTTGCGGATTCCCGCATCCTCCAAAGCCTCCACGGCCGCTTGGCAGCACAGGTCCGTAAAAGAACCGTTCCATTTGCCAAAATGGGTATGGCCGATCCCCACAATTCCAACTTTTCTTGGCATAACACCCTCTCCCGCCTATACGTCTTTGCCGTTCTACCGCGTTGTGAATATTCGTGTCACTCGTGGGGAGCCTTTGTCTTTGGGCCTACAGGTCCTGCAGCGATAAAGTGAACTCCGCTCAAACCCTAACAAGTTTTAGCCCGAATTCTGTCCCCGGCAGGTTTTGATTCCAGCCGTCTGCTATCTCAAACCTTAATCATTGATGGCCTATATTCCCATAAAAGTAAACTCTTTTTCTCCACTATACCACTCTTTGTTGCCGAAAACCATTATTACCTAGCCCAATAAGCCCTGAATTTGATCTACATTCTGTGTAAGCCTCATGAGAAAAAACCGGTTCACTAGGTGAGTTTACCGTGGATTGCCAGCCAGATGCAGGGGGGATTGCTCGAGGTCCGCTCCACCCGATGGCGTTCGTGGGCCGGGATCAACAGCCAATCGCCTCTCTTCATTTGGCGGATTCTACCGTCCGGCCAGGCCAGTTCAGCCTCACCCTGCAGCAGCACTACCAGTTCATCTCGATCCTGGTCGTACCAGAAACCCGGCGGGGACGCTTGGCCGGCGGATATAATGCGCTCAACCAGGACGCCCCGGTCGGGCAGCAAAGACTCGAAAATCTCTTCACCCGGCATCTTCTCGGGAAGGTCCAAAAGATTCATCTTGACCCATTCCCTCCTTCCATTAGGTTAAGAGGACAGATTCCTTTTCTGCATTAGAGCGGGAGGAACCCTGTCCCCTTCCCCTTTTCTACTGGCTTATGTATTGTTCGGCGTAGTATCTGGGGGTCAGTTTCTCGCCGGTGGCCTTTTCGATCATCTCACTCCAGTGATACCGCAGACCCGGGGCGAAAACTTCTTTTTTCAGATAATCTCCCACCTTTGTCTGGCCGATATAGGCGGGGCTGTCACTTTCCAGAACCTTGGTATCAATGTAGTGTTTTAACTGGCTGGCCAGGAGATTGCCCAACAGGTAATTATGATAATAAGCCGGAGAAGAAGCGATGTGGATCTTGGATGCCCAATCCGCCTGGTCGCTCCTGGGGCGCTTTAACATCTGGTATTCTTCCACCAGGTCCCACCAAAGCTTGTTCAGATCTTGATCGGGATTCTCATACAGGCTCTTCTCAAAACGGTACATCACCTGTGCCCAGCGGCTGAAGACCAGAGTGTTCATAACCGTCTGGCGTTTGCAGGCCTCCCCGATCCGGTCAGCCTCCTCTTCCGGAGTGCCAACCATCTCGTGAATCCATACCGGATTGGAGTTCATATTCTGAAACATCATAGCGATCGCTTCCGTGGTGAAGGTGTGGGCTGGACATCTCAGCAACCAGGGCAAATCACGGTCGGTGTATTTGAAATACGCCGCATGTCCGTACTCGTGAAGGAGGGTGTTGACCCAGTACGCATTGGGCTTGGTGTTGGCTACTACCCGGACATCGCCTTCGCGGTCAATATCAATGCAGTAGGCGTGCTGGTACTTGCCCGGTTTCTCGTAAAGATCGCTCTTGGCAATCAGATCATCCACCGGCATTCCCAGGCCGGCGTAGTATTTCCGAGTCAACTCAACCGGGTCCTGCTCCGCAAAGAGCTTGTCGAGATTTACCTCGTATAGTTGTGGTGCTTCCTGGAAGAACGGATCCTGGTAATGCCAAGGCATCAGGTCCTCGGGATCGACCTTATACCGCTGGGCAAGCATGTTGTCCATTTCCTTTTTTTCGCGGGCGAATGCCTCTCGGGTCAGTTTATCAAGCTCATTAAACAGGGCCTCTATCTCTGCCGGGTCCTGTTCGCTCAGGCTGAGCTGCATCTGGTGGAAGTTATCAAAACCCAGTTCCCGGGCCGCCTCGTTCCGCAGTTTAACCAGCTTCAGGAGGTCCGGAGCCACCAATTCCCCGATCATCTTGCTGGCCTTCCACACCTGTTCCAATTCCTGATTATCAGTGGAGGTTTTCAGGATCTCGCGAACCTCATTGTCCGTCAGCTTCCTGCCGTTGATTTCAACCCGGTAGGTGTTGAAGGTCTGCTCAATCCTGGTCTGCTGGTTGATCATCTCTTCCAGTTTCTCTTCTTCAATCTGGTTTCCCAGGTAATAAAGGTAGAGAAGATCCAACTGTCTTTTTAAGATCGGGTCCTTAATCCGGTTTCCATCCTTCCAGGCTTTTAGCATTTGGAATTCTTCCGGGTTGGCATAGATCTTATTCACCTCAATCGACAGTTCGGATACCCTTTGATAATCCTCCTCACTACCGGAAACCGTTGCGTTTACATAGGCTAGACACTGTTCTTTCACTAGTGGCCTAACCTGGGCCTCGTGCTTTGCTAAAAACGTCTCGAATTCATGGGTTGTCATCATTACCGGTACCTGGTTAAAGGCAACCACCCCCAAAATAATTATCAATATCAACCCGACAGCATATTTCCAGTAGCCTTGCAACAATACATCCTCTCCTCCACATTTATTGTTCATTTGCCGCCCGCAGTTCTCTAACTGGACGTGGTAACAGAACGCTGTATATATCTTACACCAGCAATATACATTATTTTCAATATTAAAAGTTGCGATGATTTCCATTGAGCGGCATGTTTAAGGCTAGCGTTTTGAATTGAAAATTCATAAAATTAAATTGTCTCTTATTCTCTTCAACATATTGATTTTTGTATTATATTGTGCTATTTTGTCGATCCATTATGAGGAGGAATCCCCGTTCATATATCCCCTTTTGCATCATGGGGTCTGACCCCTTGATGCAGTTGATGCAGCCTGGGATCGGAGGTGATGCTCGGGTAGACCGAAATCCATTCTTAAATGGTTGGGTAGACTAACGACATAAAGAGATAAGCGTTGTTGTTTGGCTGCCACGATTCTCCCGGTGCTGGAAGATCACGGGCGGCTTCTTTATTTAAGGATCCCTGCTTATTTCCCCCGCTCGTTACGGGACACGAGCGGACCCGGGGGCACTTCGACTTAGAGGCCTAACCACGATCGCCTGGGACTTCCGGATCGCGGAGCGGTGTGATTGTCCGGTGTTGGCTGTCATTTGTACAAGTTATGGATTATTTTTTAATGTTGGTGCTATAAGGAGGGCGAGACGATGAAATTTAAGCCAATGGAGAGAATATGGGAAAAGCACTATCAGGGCGACTTCATTCTCGGCAAGGATGTATTCATGGGTCGGGATCCGATTGTTCAACACCTGGTTTACAATGCTTACAAGTTCCGCGAAAAAACCTCTCTTATCTATTATGGAACTGAATTTTCCTGGACAGCGCTCAAAGATATGGTCTTGAAAGTGGCAGGCGGTCTTAAGCGTCTCGGGGTCAGGAAGGGTGATCGTGTCTACATCGGGATGCAGAACTGTCCCCAGTTTGTCTTCTGCTATTTTGGCATTCACGCGGTTGGCGCGGTGGTTGTCCCGGGCAGTCCGATGTTTAAGAAAGGAGAGCTGCAGTATATTCTTAATGACAGCGGAGCCAGGGTTGCCATTCTGGAGGATGGACTTTACCCGGTTTACGAGCAGGCTCGCGACGGACTTACATCAG
>JBLNCH010000248.1:0-2672 GCA_050260485.1 Bacillota bacterium
TCGTCATCTGATAAACTCCCCTTTTCGTACAGCTGTCGGGTAAGCACTGCACCTACAGGAAAACCGGAGGTAAACCCCATAGCTACGACGAATCCGGCCTGGCCTGGCAAACGGAAAAGCGGACGCATGACAGGTTCCAGGATTACCCCCAAAAAACGAACCACCCCTAACCCTACCATAAGATCGCACACAACGAAAAAAGGGAATAAAGCAGGCAGCACCGCACGAAACCAGAGCTTGAGTCCTGCAGCCGCTGCTTCAAGGGTGGCTGCCGGCTCCATAATCATAAAAGACGCTAAAGCCACGGCTAACAAGGCTCCCAGTACCGCAAGCGATGGTTTCATGGCTTACCTCCCTGTCAGGGTACGTCCGGATTAAGGACAACATGTCATCCGCATTAAAAATATAGTGGGGAGGACAGCTTTCTAGAAGTTGAATTAGGATTATGTACCCTACACGGGTGCTGAAAGTAAATCCCTTGTGGCCTGATACAATAGGCAGGACAGGTTACGGCTCCCCGGAACGTCAATTTAAAATTCTCACCATAGCACTTGCCGCATCCCAACACAAAAACCAGGGTTCGGACAGAACCTTCGGGGATATGGTAGCGTTGGCTGCTGTAAATAAACCGGGAATCCTCTGCCTTTATGCATGGGGAGTGTCAATTATTTGGAAATCATATAATGTATTTTAAAATGGTGATAGATGCTTCACCGGCGGTGACCGGATCCAACCTGACCATGGAGGGGGGTAAAGGTGATGAATGACCGGACAGCTAAGATAGGACTGGTGCTTGGAGCCGGAAGTGCTCGCGGGCTGGCTCACATTGGGGTTATGCAGGTCCTGATCGAGAATCAGATCCCTTTTGACTTCCTGGTAGGCAGCAGTATGGGCGCATTGGTCGCTGCGATATATGCTTGCGGTGGTGATATCTACATGACCGGAAAGCTGGCGGCCGCATTAAACACCTCCCTGTTCTGGGATGTCGGCATCCCCCGAATGGGCTTTGTCAGCGGCAAGAGAATCGAGCACCTTCTGCGGCTGCTCACCAAAGGCAAATCGTTCGAGGACCTGGAAATACCGTTGGCGGTCGTCGCAACCGATATTGAGACCGGGGAAAAGATTGTGATTCAGGAAGGCCCGGTTTATACTGCGGTGCGCGCCAGTATTTCCATCCCCGGAATATTTACTCCGGTCAGGTATAACCAACGCCTGCTGGTTGACGGCGCAGTAGCAGAACGTTTGCCGGTTGGCGTTGCCCGCGATCTAGGGGCGGACATTGTTTTAGGAGTGGATGTAACCTTCGCTGAGGATCGCCAAGCTCGTATACGCAATACCCTGGATGTTATCCTGCAGGCGGTAGAGATTCTGGAGCGCCAGATCTTTACCCAGGTCACGCGTCACCAGGCAACGGTCCTGATACAACCGCGATTGGGAAACATAAAATCCAGCGAGTTTAATAGAGCGGAGGAGTGCATCGCCATTGGCCGGAAATGTGCGGAGGCCAAACTGGATGAGATCAGGTGTGTCCTGAGGTCAGCCGGATCGGACTCCGCAAGGACAGTGTCGGCCGAAGAGATGGAGACCGACGGGAGACGGGAATCTCCACCGAAGGTCTGAGCTTTCCCCATAGGAGAATTAATCTCGTGTTGGGCACCAAGGGGTCAATTGGTGATCAAGCCGGGAAGTAATCTGTCATCATCAGCATATCTGAACCGGTGAACGGATATAGTCCAGGCCGCCCCGGCCGGGATAGGGCTGTAACAAGGCATGAAGATCAGTAGCCAGGCAATCGAAGGAAATCATCCTGGCTATCAAGGGATCGCTGTACTGGGGGCGCCTGCCTAATTTTGTAATTACGGGTAGTGCTGAAATCACTTTCATATCGTGCAGGATTTTTTGACCTCGTGGCGAAAAACCTAAGAGACGAAGGTACAGTGGTCCCTTTTCGTCAAATACAGCGGCCAGTTCTTTGGTAAACTGCAGAAGGATGTAAAGCATAATACGGCTGATCCGGGTGTAACTGTAGCGACGGGTTTTGATGGCAGCGATTAGTTCCTCGCGGCTGCTACATAACGGTGCGGTCTTTTGAATTCGGTTTTCCAGGCCTTCGCCAACATCGTAGATCTGACTCAAGTCGTGAGTTTTCATACGGCTGAGTGAATAGCGGATGAGATTAAACATTGATGAGGCAAACACAGGACCGGCTTTGGCAGCAAACTCCCGTTTCAAGATGTCCCGCGTATACCCGGGGAGTCCCTTTATCTCATGCAGCGGACGGTTTTGTGTAATTTCTTCGCGAATAGCGGTAGCGCTGGCGAACTCGGTGTTGCCCGTTTGATGGTATCCCTGCCCAATCCGGGGTATGGTTACCGCAGTCAGGAAGGAATCATCCTCCAGCAGAGCGCGCAAATACTCCAGGGCCAGGATATTGTTGGGAAGACTTAGTATCGCCTGCCAGTCTTGACCGTGAGCTGATCTGGCAGCACGGATATACTCATTAAGTGCATAAGAACGGGCTTGGGGGTAGGAGTTACCTTTCTGAAGCTGTAATTTGAAGTTACGGACAAAATCCGGGGGCTCGTGGTGGAGGATACTAGCCACATCCTGTAACGGTTTTATCTCTCCCAACTCGCTCCCGAAACTCAGGTGGGTGGTTACCCTGGTTCTTT
>JBLNCH010000249.1:0-3886 GCA_050260485.1 Bacillota bacterium
TTTGACCCTTTCCATGATATCGTCCCACTTTTTGGGTGAATTAGCTTTGGTTTTACGGGGTTTTTCCTGCCTGGTGTTTTGGCTGACTGGAACGTTTTCGGGCTTCGATTCAGCCATAAACTCCATGGCCTCCAGAAAGCCCACCTCCAACACGAACCGCTGTCCCTCATTAAACCTCAGTTCATCCGCCAGCTTGAGCAGGTGTTTAGTTACCCGGGACAGTCGTGATGCTGTCAGATTTGGATAATCAGATATAAGCCCCTCTATATCGGTAATTGGCATCACCAGAAGATCAGCCTGTTTGTCCAGGAGTTTGTACTGCATCAAATCACGGGCACATAATGCCGCATCCCTGGCTATCTGTATTGGTTCTTTACCCTGCTTGATCAAAGAATTTAGATGACTTAAGACCTCCTCCACCTTCTGTTCAATCATACCCTTGAAAATAGCAGCCAGTGTTTCATGGTTAACCAGACCAAGTACATCCATTACCTGGGATTCTTCAATATCAGTTTCACAAAACGCAACACACTGTTCCATTATACTGAGTGCGTCCCTGAGACTGCCATTGGATCTCCTGGCCATCACTTCCAAGGCCTGATCGGAAACCCTGATGTGCATTTCGTCGGCGACATCTCTCAGCCTATTTATAACCTCGGTTGTGGATAGACGGGTAAATGCATACCTCTGGCAGCGCGACAGCACAGTAGCTGGAACTCTATGAGCCTCAGTGGTGGCTAGAATAAAGATGACTGAGTCGGGTGGTTCTTCCAGGGTTTTTAATAAAGCATTGAAGGCCTCTGTGGTTAACATATGAACTTCATCGATGATATAAACTTTTTTCTTACCCTGAGCAGGCAATACCCTGACCTTTTCCCGCAGGTCTCGAATCTCATCTATACCCCGGTTGGAAGCAGCGTCAATCTCCAGCACATCCATAAATGAACCGTTATTAATATCCTGGCATGCTGAACAGGTATTACATGGCTCGCCGTTAACACTGTTGGGGCAGTTTACCGCCTTGGCCAATATCTTGGCCACACTGGTTTTCCCGCTTCCACGGGGACCAAAGAACAGATAGGCGTGGGCCAGCCTCCCTTCCTTGACTGCATTCTGCAGCCCGGTCACGGTATTTTTTTGACCTACCACCTCGTTAAAAGTCTGAGGACGCCATTGCCGGTAAAGGGTGAGGTAGTTCATACCTCCACCATCCTTGTAGAGAAGTTGCTTCTAAACCATTCTTCGATGTGAAGCTGGATTTTCCTCTTCAACCCGTCAGGCACCGGAGTGAGCAGGTATTGAGACTTCTCATATATATGAGTAAACCGGGTAACCCCCGGTTTAAGACTAAATAAATTATATGCCGCGCACCTGGCTTTGAAACTACCTTCCGAGCGTTACCAGAGCAGTTAACTCCGTTCAGGCTACCCCACGGCACACGAGATTGATCCCTTAGTGCTGCTTCCTTCCGGACCTGACACGGTTCAGAATTTCCCGTTGCGTAGGACCTGAACATCTTTATCACTTACTCGGGCCAGACCTCACAAGGCAGCCCCGGGGCCAGGAATTCAACCCTGCTACAGCGGGTTGCAGGTACAGGGCACCGCTACCTCCCCGTCTAGCGCGGCAAACCTTATTAATAAACCCTACCCGTATTCGGGAAGGGATGTTTATCTGGCGGAGAGAGAGGGATTTGAACCCTCGAGACAGGGGTAACCCGTCTACTCGATTTCCAGTCGAGCGCCTTCGACCACTCAGCCATCTCTCCACGCAATTCTTCAGTTGTTTCCTGGGAGTCGTGGTAGAATGACTCTACAACGACTGACTATAATATTCTACCCGGAATTACGCTTAATCGCAAGTGCCAACCATTATCTGGCCAACCATTTCCCTTCCCTGCCGCTATCCTTTGCAGGAAAAGCATCCGGTGATGACGTATTAGTTTTTGGGCACATTGTGATTAGGACGACTCAATTGTAAGTAAAGGATACCTTCTATGCAAATACAAATACTGGCCAGCGGCAGCAGCGGTAATGCCATCTTCTTTGAGTTGGGCCACACCCGGCTTCTAATTGATGCTGGAATCAGCGCCAGACGTATCGAGCGTGGGCTGGCTTCCATCGGTATCAAGGCAGGAGATCTGGATGCCATACTGATCACTCATGAGCACACTGATCACATAAGTGGGGTTGAGGTCCTGGCACGTAAGCATCACCTGCCGGTTTACGCTCGCCCCCGGACCTGGAATATGCTTCGTTTCAAAGACAAGCTGGACAGAGACTGCCGTTGGGAGTTACCTGACAGTATGGGAATAGGTCAGGTTGAAGTGGTACCCTTTCCTATCTCTCACGATGCTGCAGATCCAGTTGGCTTCTGTCTTTATTACCATCGTTCAAAGTATGTGGTAGCAACGGATCTGGGAGTGGTTACTCCCGTGGTTCGAGAGGCCATGGCCTATGCTGACACGGTGGTTCTGGAAACCAACCACGATCTTGATATGCTTAACAGCGGGCCTTACCCTTTTTATCTGAAGCGGCGGATCAGCAGTGCTGTTGGTCACCTTTCCAACAGTGATGCCGCCGATCTACTGACCGGCATTCCTCGAAAGTCCTCCATGCAGGTCTTCTTAGCTCATCTCAGCCGGCAGAACAACCTGCCTGAACTGGCGGAAAGAACCGTCAGCCAACGCTTGCAGGAGCACGGGTGTGAGGTAGGATATGAGGTGATTTTACATATGACCTACCCGGATCAGATTTCAGGTTATTGCAGATAATCACCCGCAGGTATTTTGCGACGCTTGACCCGATACCCCGGTGGGCAAACAAGTATGCAAAAACGGGCTGCTGGCTGGCATGACCTCGCGAAATCAGCCTTGCCAGCACTTTTGGGTGACTTATCTCAAAATACTTTTCCCGGATTCAGTATCAGGTTGGGATCGAAGGATTTCTTAATGGCTCTCATCAGGTTTAGCTTGGTCGGGTCAATGAACCTTGCCAGGGCTTCCTTTCTTTTCGCCCCTACCCCATGTTCCCCGGAGAGCGTCCCACCCCGGGCATAGACTTTCTCATAGATTTCTGCCAGCACCCGGTCTCTTACAATCGGCCATTCAGTGTCGGTTAAACCCTCCTTGAGCAGGGTGGCGTGAATATTTCCGTCACCGGCATGTCCAAAGCAGGCTATTTTGATATGGTGACGGTCAGCTATGGCCTGAATTTCGGCCACGGTTTCCGGTATTTCGCTCATCGGTACCACAATGTCTTCCAGGCTGTGAACGGGACTGGTTACTCGGAGAGCTTCCGCCAGAACCCGGCGCGGTTTCCAGATCCTTTCCTGGGTCGCCGGATTGTCCCCCACCAGTACATCCATGGCACCGTTTTCAACCAGCAGATCGGCCACTGCTTCCATGTCCTGTTCCAAATGGACCTGTGTAGTGCTTTCCAGCTCAATTATTATGTACGCCCCGGCTTCATGTTTCGGGAGTTCCCGTTCCAGGAACGCTTCTGCGGACCTAATGCACAAATTATCCATAAACTCTATGGAAGTAGGTATTATCCCGCTCTGTTTCATAACCCTGGGGACCACTGCGATAGCCTCGTGCATTTCCTTAAAAGGAGCAAGCAGTACAGCGTTGTATTGGGGTCGCGGCAGGAGCTTAAGGTAAACCTTGGTAACAATCCCCAGCGTGCCTTCTGAACCCACCAGCAGATGAATCAGATCATATCCTGTAACATCCTTGACACATTTCCCTCCCAGGTTAAGGATATCACCCTGGGGAAGCACCACCTCCAGTCCATAAACGTGGTTGGAGGTTACGCCGTATTTGACCGCCTTGTTTCCCCCCGCATTGGTTGCTATGTTCCCCCCGATAAAAGAACTGTCTGCGCTG
>JBLNCH010000250.1:0-3902 GCA_050260485.1 Bacillota bacterium
GCTGCCTCGGCATCTCCGGTCAACAGGAATGATATATCTCCCATAATGATTTTACTTATCACTGAGGTATCATTACCTGGTTCCGCCAAACCGCCTGGTTCTGGTGCCCATATCCACATCCTTGAAGCCCGGTCCAGAGATATCTCCTGCAATCCGTTAATAGATACCAGTTCACTGCCGGATTCACACAGGTCTGCATAACAGCTTTCCCCCGCAACCACCACCCGGGCCGGACACTCTTTCAAAACCGACTTTAACCCCTGCAGGTGATCAATATGGGGATGAGTAGCGATAGCCAGATCAATCTTCCTGATACCCTGTCGGCGTAGATAGGGAAGCACTACCTCTTGTCCCACGTCAAACAGTTCGGACCCTCCACCGTCTACCAGAATGGTGAAACCCCGCGGGGTTTTAATAAAGACCGCATCTCCCTGCCCCACATCCAGAAACACCACTCGCAATACACCGGGAGCTTTTAACTGACCTGGCATCAGCAGGGAAACAGCAAAGATCAGTATTAGACAAAGGCCTATGCTGCGGCGAATTCCATTTATAGAAAAAACCGTTTCAGTTTCTCCCTCCCTTGAATTCATAGATATCCTATCCTTTCGGATGGTAAACTTCCCCCACAACAAGATCATCCCCAGATAGGCGGCAAATACTGACCAGAGCGCAGGCTGCGCTACCCATAGAAAACTGCCGGGAATCTTGCCCAGCAGGACTGAGCCTCCCTGAACAATAGCCGTCAGAAATCCCGCTGGAACCATGAAAAACGAGGCCAGAACCTGACTGAACTGGGCGGCGACTACTCCCAAAAAACCAAGGGTAACTGCGCTGCCGGCAACATTAACCAATAGCAGATTGGATACTACGGAAATCAGGCTTACCAGGTTGAAATAGTATGCCGCCAGGGGCAGAGTGGCTACCTGCGGTGCCAGGCATAATAAGACTGCCTTTCCCCAGGAAGTATGCACCCCCGTTATCTCCTTCCACCGCGGATATAGATAGATTAGTCCCCAGGTTGCCAGAAAGGATAGCTGAAAAGAGATCGTAAACAGGTTGGCCGGACTGAGCAGTAACAGGACTATACCAGCCATTGCCAGCGATGTCGGCAGATCTTCCTCACGCCCGAAATAATGAGCAGCCAGTCCCAGGCAGGCCATTATGGAAGCCCGAACCATCGGAGATGGCCAGGCGGTCATGAAACCGTAAACCGTCAGCAGTGTGAGAACAATCAGGAAACGGGTTGACTTTCTTTTTCCCAGACGGTTGGCAGCCCAAATGCCGATGAGTACTATAAATCCCACATGAAACCCGGAAACAGAAAAAACGTGCACTAACCCGGATTTCTGAAACAGCACATACTGTTCCTCACTGATCTCGCCCTGGAATCCGAACAGCATTCCTTCCAGCAGTACCACCTGTTCACCGGTCATGCTGGCATCGATAGCCTGGTGCCCCCGTTTAATCACCCGGGCCAACAGATGCCCGCCAAAACTTGACTGGTTGGCCACTACCCGGGGGGGAGGCAGTTCAGTTACCAGCAGGTTGTAGAACACATCACGGTGAGCCCAGTATTCCTTAAAATTGAAATCACCCGGGTTGGTTGGACCTTTGATCTCACGAAGGGAACCGTTTACCTCCAGCAGGTCACCTTTTTCCAGTGGCAGGACGGGGGGAAGGAAAACCCTGACCTTGAACCCTTCCTCTTGAATCAATCCAACGAAACGCAGTTTTCCTTCTCTGATATGTGGCCGGTCCAGAACCAGAACTCTGGCTCCTGTAAGGTAAGTTTTCTGGAGACCGGGGTGCTGTGGATGGGCTGCTTCCCAGTAGGCAAAACCAAAAACCGCAACCGTTGCCAGCACAATAATAATGGGTCTCCGCAATAAGAGAGCCAGGAAGGCTATGAATAACAGCAGGATTAACAGCCACCAGATATCACCCCACTCAGCAAGTGAGATCCCGGTGACCAGTCCGGTAAAAATCCAGATCAGAATCCGGTTGATTGTAATCACCTACGATCGGTTGGGTTAGGAAGGCTTATCTTACACAGACCAGATCCTTGATCTCTGCATATCTCTTCTCCCCGATGCCTGAAACCTCCCGGAGTTCTTCAGTTGAGCGAAAGCCTCCCATCTGTTGCCGGTAGTCGACTATCCGCTGCGCCAGAGCCGGACCGATGCCCGGCAGCTTCTGATCCAGTTCCTCGGCTGTTGCTGTATTCAGGTTAAGAAGTCCGCTGACTGTTGATGCTGACCCGGAAGAATTAGCTGATAACCCATGGTCACGCGGTATTGTCTGTTCTCCTGCCTTGGGCACCCAAATCTTTTCACCATCGCTAATGGGGGCTGCCAGGTTAATCGCCGTTAGATCTGCGTCCTTCCCGGGTTTCGCTCTCTCCAGGACCTGATACACCCGGTCCCCCTCCTGCATTTCCTGAACTCCGGGATTTAACACTTCCCCTACCACATAGACATAGACCTTTCCCGGTTCATCCATTAGCTGCTTACCCTGGTCCTGCAGCCTGGGATTGGTGAGGCCGGCCTGCACGTTTCTCTTTTCCTCGATATATACCCCGTACTGGTAACCTAAACCAAAGCTGATCAACACAGAAATAACCGTGATCACCAGTACTCGTTGGTCAATGTTCAACATAACCTTGCTCCCTTCCAGGAATAGTTATTATTTCGCTGAATTCTATTTTTTTCCTGCAGGTTCTCCATTTTGCAATCACAGTTACGCGGTCTGGATACCCTTCCGCCAAATTTCATACCGGTTAGGCAGGTCCACCAATAAAGTGCAGCCTCCCGGGAACCAGGCAGTAACCTATGCCGGTTCGCGTCACTATAACGGGGCGTTCCGGGGTATGTTCAAGCTTGCGCCGCAGATTGGATATATGGAAGCGAGGGTTGCCGCCGCCACTTCCAGTTGGGTCCTGGTTTAACTCGGTAACCAGAAATTCTAGAGGAATAGGACGACCTTCCCGACGTCTTAAGATAATCAAGAGCCTGATCTCGGATGAAGTCAGGTGGGTATCTGCTTTTGGAACCCATATTCCACCGCTATCCAAATCCACCAACAGGTTGCGATTATGGTCTTTGCTCATCCCATACCACTTATCCTCTCCCTGAGAATCGTCTGTATTTGTCGCATATTGCCACATAGCAATCCCATAATAGCCGTCATAAGCATCCTCTGTCAACCGTTAATTTCGCCTGATGCCACTTTACATGACACATGTAGCGACTATAATTATAGACAAAGGAGTGATTTTTAGTGAGCATTGGTGCGCGGCTGGTTGAGCTTCGTAAGAAAAAAGGACTCAGTCAGGCAGCCTTGTCTAAACAGCTAGGTATTAACCGCAGTACCTATGCGGAATGGGAGATTGGACGGCGGCGGCCCGAACTCGATTCCCTGATAAAACTGGCTGAATTTTACGGTATCTCCACCGACTTCATCCTGGGTCTTGACCGGGCATCACGGGCGGCTGGACACGATGATTCACTGTCTGATTTGCCTGAAGAAGCCAGGAAAAGCGTTGAGGAGTTTATCGAGTTTGTCCGCAACCGTTACCGTAATACCTGATTATCTCAATCCTAGAACCTTTAACATGCTCTACCTGGTTCATTGGGCTGTACTCAGTCTCTCCTTATACCCCACCATTTACGGAATAGTTTGCAATCGCCGTGAGACTCTACCTCAGGTTAGCCTTCCCCCATCAATCGCTATCTTCCAGGGCTGCAGCACTATCTCCGCTGTATACCTGGTGCTGGCCATTAGTCCCCGGGTGAGCCCGAAACTAAACCGAGAATTGGCCTGATTTCATTGATTAACGGCCATGAGCACACCTTCCTGATCATTTCAACCTTCAAATCTATCCAATCCTTGGACCATATTCG
>JBLNCH010000251.1:0-6732 GCA_050260485.1 Bacillota bacterium
CAGGCGTCCTTTCATCTCGGCGGCGGCTTTCCGGGTGAAGGTTACTGCAGCGATGGTTGAGATCTGGCACTTGCCTTCCTTTATCAACGCCAGCATACGAGATACCAGGCTGGCCGTCTTGCCTGAACCGGCCCCAGCTTCCACCAGCAGGCATCGGTCAAGATCCTCTGTTATCTGCCGGCGGGCATCAGCATCCTTTAACAACTCTGTCCTATCCAATCTCCATCAACCTCCTCCAGGGTTCCAGGGCATTCTCCGTCGCCAGGATGGCTTTAATTTGGGATGACGCAGCATGACCTCCGCAAACCTCTATATAGTCGCAGAATCCACAGGGCTCTTCATCTTCGGTGGCCGGGAATACCCCGGTTTTCAGCAGATCAAACAGATGCTTCAGTGCTTTTATAGCCAGTGTCCGTTGATCCTGACGGCGGATTACCCTCCGTCCCTCGCCCTGCTCGGTGGGAAAGTAGTATCCGGCCTCCAGTACCCTGGGATCAGGTATGCCCAGGGCTGTCAGGATCTTTTCAGCAGCCATGGAGTAAAGGGCATGCTGCACCTGTCGTCCTCGGTACAGGTAACGGTGTTCAGCGTACTTCCGCGAACTCCCGGTCTTATAATCCCAAACCGCGAAGGTACCGTCCGCTTTCTGGTCAATACGGTCAATTACGCCCCGCAGACGGATCTTCTCCCCGGGACTCAGCTCAATCTCCACCGGGCCGGGTAAGCCGCACCCGGCATCTCCTATCAACTCCGGTCCCAGGCCGAACGGCACCTCAAAATACAGGGGCCGGTATTCGGCAAAAACCTCCTGGCCTTTGAGGAAAAGATCACAGGACTCCAGTATGTCTCTAACCTCCAGTTCAAAGACCATCTCATTGGGAGGAGGTATTTCCTGACGGTAGTATTCGATCATTTCCTCCGCCATCTGCCGCAGGACGGGGGAATGAACTGCCATATCAACCTTCTCGCCTTTCTGAACTATATCGCGCATAAAGCTGCAGTATAGGGCATGCAGGAGGCTTCCCCGGTCAGAGGCCTGCAACCACCGGTCAGGGTCGTATTCAATGCCCTCCGGCGGTTTAACGTTAAGAATGTATCTTAGGAAATATGAGAAGGGACACTGTGCCAGGTGCTCGATCATACTGCATGACAGTACCGCACCGGTCAGGCGGGGATCATAATCGGCCGCCTCAACCTCAACCTTTCCATCATACTCGCTCAGTTCATCAGCCATCCGCGCTTTATGCGCAGTTATTCCATTGTGCAGTCCGGGAAAGGTAACGAGGATCAGGGGCATAACCTCAGCCTGCCGGGCAATTGCTGACGTCAGCCACCATTCCCCCTCATCCAGTGCGTGACCGCTGCGGGAAGCAAATCCCACCGGTTCTCCAAGGGCCCGGACCAAAACGCTGTAATCCAGGGAGCCATCTCCCCTAAGCTGACGGAAGGCCTTTAAAACCAGGAATGCCGGATAGAGGGAGCGGTTTTCGATCAGATCGAAAGAGCTGCAGCTCATGGTAACGCGGCCCTGCCGAGATCTCAGGCCCAGTTCCATCAGCTTCTGGTTGTTCTTCGGCCGACCAGCACCCTGCTTGAGACCCGGGTGCAAGAGGCGTCGTTCGGAATCCAGCAACACCGGGTCCTGAGTACCCCGTCCCGGAAATCTCCCGGCATCCAACCCGACCACGAAAGTAACCGGGCGTCCCGACCATATCAGATCCCGGTAGTCAACCAGATGCAGACAGCCGGGGCGGGTGGTGCTTCTTCCTACCCGCATAGAGCATACCAGATTCTCAACCCGTTCCAGCGCATCGTTAAGAATGACTGCCAATGCGCTGTCCCACTGCTCCAACCGGGCAACGATCCCGGTCAGTGCGGCCTCGTCAAACTCATTCCGGCTCGGGGACAGATTCTTCACCAGGGAGGCCAGTCCCCTGCCCAGCCTGTTCAGCGCAACCCGGCCTTCGATGTCCGGCTCAGGTATCGCCTGCAGTAAATCATCAAGTATGGAATGGAGTTTACCGGCAAGACGTGACTGGCCAAGGTAATCACAATCGTCATCGCCGATGTCCTGATGTTCTCGTTCCAATGCCCGGAGTTTTAACCCTTCCGCCAGATCCTGCATCCGGGCGTAACGCTCTCGGCCCCAGCCTATTCCGGCCCGATTAAGCAGTCGTTCCGCGGTCGAACCGGATATTTCCAGGCCATCCGGTCCGGACCATTTTATATCGCACTCCCTCAGCAGCGATATCAGCTGCGAGACCGCAAAGTCCTGCCGGATCCACTCGATCAGCCCCAGGAGAACACGACCGGGGCGGGTCATAGCCGCAGGAATTCCCTCAAACACGGTAAGATTGAAACCCATTTCCCTGGCCAGAGACCAGAAAACGGGTATATATTCACTGGAACTATAGGCCACCGTAACCCTGTCCAGTGGGATGTTTTCTGAGTTGATACGGCGCAGGACCTCCCGGGTCTCGTTTACCAGGCCATAGGCATGATAAAGCTCAACCGTCACCTCTCCAGTATCCGGGAGAACCAGGTTTTCATCCCACCCCGTGTCAGCCTCCAGCCGGATCAGCCGTCCACCGGAAATGCACTCCAGCAGTCGTTCTTCTAATGGTGAGAGTTCCAGGAATGCGGGAATCAGGTATATCCGGTTGTCGGCCAAATTCCTGTCGGCCAGAATCTCGATAGCCATCTCTATTTGTCCAGGAGAGTCGACCAGGCGGTTTTTCTCCAGGTGTTCTTCATAACAGCGCAGTATTTTTGTGAGATCGCGGGCCTTGGCTGCGGCCACGAACTGGGGTTCCTTCAGATCCGCCGCCTTAATCCCGCAGTAACGAAGTTCAAATATGAAAGAGGTCAGGGCGGACACCAGCCCGGTCAGCTTCCGGTGTCCGGAAAAGTAATCCAGCTCACCGTCCGCGATCAGTCCGGCCAAAATACCCTCCACAACCTGGGTGGCACCCTCCCGGTTCAGAAAAGAGCAGCCCTTATCAGCCATCCGGGGCGCGGCAAGGTCAAAGGCCAGACCGGAAACCGTCGATGGCAGAAGGTTGATCCACCCCTGCGACCAATTGGCCAGGGCATTCCTCAGCTCGTATCCCGCCAGGTATGTCGGGACCACCAGTATCTTTTCCTCGAGCAAATAGGTCTTACAGACCTTCTCAAGCTCCAGAATCAATCTATTCAAAGCTCCACCCCCTCGGCCCTTCAGGTATTCCCCATATCTTTCCGGCATCCCTGCCATACTCATTCCATATCTGAATATCGCTGGAATGTTCCCCCCCACAATTATCTTCTATGTTCCCAGGTCCGCATGACAACAGCATGTCATTCATCAGAAAACGGATTCATTATTAAAAAGAAAAAGCGGACACCTGAGTATCCGCTGCGTCATGTAGAGATAATCATTTAGCTCAAAAGTTCACCCGTTATTAATCTTGTGAAAACGCTCTTTACGTCCGGTCTGTTCCAAAAGGGTGTTCATCAGGTCTTTCTGTTTACCATTTACCAGGAGAGTCTCACGAACTCAACCTGTTGCTGGTTGCGCTCAGCATTTTCCTCAACTGATGACCCGTGGACCGGTGACCTCTTAACCACGCTTACCATTTACGCGCACTAATAATGTATTTTACCCTCCAACATTCCTGTCTTCCGCCACTGCAGGCCTGCCCCGAGATAATGAAGCAGATATGCCGATGATGGCGATGAGCGAAAACGTCAGGAAACAATTGTGAAATCCATTTATAAAGCCCAGGGATGCGCCTCCCCCTCCGGTTACAGTGCTGTTCAGAATTACAGTGGTGGTGGCCAGGCTGAGTGACATCCCCAAAATCCGGCCGGTAGCCATTACACCCGATGCCAGGCCATATTTTTCAGCGGAAAGAGAACTCATAATCGCGTTGTTGTTGGGAGCCACAAAAAACGAGAATCCGGTACCCATTACTAACAGAATCAGAATTATCACAGTCAGCCCTGTATCCACTTGAACCCGGCTCAAGGCGAAGAGGCATATAGCTGTAACCGCCATCCCGGAGGAAGCCAGCCATCTTGGCTCCAGTCGGTCCGACAGCCGTCCGGCAATGGGAGAGAATATGATCTGCATAAATGGCTGTGCTAGCAGAACCAAACCGGCCAGGGAGGCCGTCAATCCTTTGATGCTCTGATCCTGCAGATACATGCTGAGCAGGAGCGCAGTAGCATAGGTAGTTCCGTAATGGATCAATGAGGCCAGATTGGATAAACTGAATACCCGGTTCGAGAAGACCGCCATGTGAATCAAAGGGTTTGTCAAGCGGCGCTCAAACCAGACAAATATCGCCAGGATCGCTGCTCCTCCGGCTATCATCCAGGGACCGTAAGACTCCGTCAAAGAAGATATCCCCGAGATCACGAGTGCCAGTCCCAGGACATAGAGCATGGTTCCGCCACCGTCGAATTTAACCTCTTTATTTGGTTGTCCTGGCGGCATGGAGCGCCAGGTCAGAAACAATCCAACGGCCAATACCGGCAGCATAGTCCAAAACACCGCCCGCCATCCCAGGTACTGCGTTATCAGGCCGCCCAGGAATGGTCCCCCGCTGGCACCAACATAAGCCACCGCTACATTGCTGCCCAATATGCGTCCCCGCTCAGATACGGGGAAAGACTCAGACAATATCGCAGCAACATTGCTGAAACACATGGCTGTTCCAACTCCTCCAAGAACGGAGTTAATCAGAATCCACCACTTGCCATTAGCCAGGGCCGCTAGAACGGAAAAGACCATAAGCACCACTATGCCGGCAGTGAACACTTTCTTTTTGCCGTAAAGATCGGAAATCCTGCCGAAGGGAACCAGCAAAACCGCCATAGTAAGGGAGAAAATCCCAGCAATCCATGGCAGCTGATTCGAATCCATCTCCAGGTCGCGACCAATAGCCGGCAGGGCAATGTTAAACGCCGCAGCGAAGTAGGTAGTGATAAATGAAACGGCGGTTACGGCAATGAATATCATGTTTCTTGTTTTTTGGTCAAGCCCCACTACCGCACCCCCATTGGATCGTTCCGTTTAATATATTCCAGCAATTCACGGGCCTTTTCGCCGTCGAGTTTAATTATATCGTAGTCAACGACAATGCCGTTAAAGTACTGCATCACCAGCATGTCGCCGCTGTTCACCCCCGGCAGTATGCCGGTAAAAATGAATCCCTGAGCTTCCATGCAATCAGCCACCTCGGGCGTATGTATATCGGTCAGGTTGAGGTATGCTTCCACCACCTGGACCCTTTCCTTTTTAATCCGATACAGGACATCACGTATTCGCTGGTTAACGTCCGATCCGTAGTGCTGAAAAGATAAAACCGCTGTTTGACGCCGTTTGTTGATGGAGAGCTCAATCTCTGATTCCCCGTTCAGATTACCAGTATTACCACAGTCTCCGATTTCGGGATTTGCCCCCATATTTCGATACAGGCTTAAAACCATCTCCCGGTGTCTGGCAGGAGGATAGATCTTCCCCATTTCCCGATCCTGCCGCAGCGGGAGATAATAAACCACTACCGACCCTCTATCAGGCAGCTTGTCGGCAATGCCTTTGATAACCGTGGTTTCCAGCGAATGGGCCAGCAGAAAGCAGGCTTCTTTAAAGCCGGCGCGCCGAACCAATCTCTGGGAATAAGGATGAGCACAGACGGTGTTCGAGTAAACGCCATTAAGTTTACAATTCAAACTTGCACCTATCAGTACTGGTTCAAGTTTGTTCGCCAGGGAATGTCCCTGGTAATGCGGCCGGGTGGCACCCATGGCTATTTCCGCAATCCCCGGCAGGTGTTTAAAAAACAGGAGCGCGCCGTGGCTAAGGACTGAACCGGAACCATCAACCACCACCGCCGATATCATTTCCCCGCTGCGGTTTAGAGCCGCGATTCGTTCCGGATAATATATGTCCTCGTAGACATAGGAATAACCGTAAGCGTCAAAAAAGCAGCGCGCAACCTCGACGGCTTCCTCCGGTTTCATCAAACGCGCTTCGAGTTCACCAATTATAGTACTCTCCGGTGATTGAGGCTTTTGTTGATCAGAATCGCTCGTATCCGCAACTGGCTTAAAGGGCAAATACTTTATCAAGCGGGTCTCCTTGCCCGTCGACCCCAGATTGTTGTACTCAACCTGGTCTACCAAGCTCTTCATTAAGAACCCCCCAGACCAGCACCTGTGATTTCCTCAAGGTTATTGGTGGGGCTAAACTCCGGAATGAGACGGGAATCAAACGGAATGCCCTGGTCATGAACCGCTACCACCATTGATACCGGGGTAAGCTCACACCGTACAGTGTATGTACTGACCTCCCCGGGGGCAAAAGCATGCCGTATCACGTTGGTAACAGCTTCCTCGGTTGCGATTTCCAATTCCTGTTGTTCCCGCGGCGAAAAACCGGCAAGTTCTGCAATTTTCCTCACATACCCCAAGACAACGGTCAGGTATTGAATATCGTTGGGCAATTTTAAAGTAAACTCGGGGTTCTTCATAGGCTGGTTTTTCCTCCTCGCGTTTCCTAATCTTCAGTAGTACGTCTACAAGTATTACTTCTACATAATGACCAGCTTTTCCCTGCAAAAACCTGAAGATATTTGGCCTTAAGACATCATAGTATGTCAAAATCATTCATTTTTCTCAAGACAACGCCACAAGACCACCTCTGTAATGTCTTTATGTGCGTGGTCTTGTGACGTTAACGGTTTATAC
>JBLNCH010000252.1:0-5533 GCA_050260485.1 Bacillota bacterium
CAGACGGACTGGTCCCTGGCAACGAAAGAAAAGCAGTGGATACTGGAATGCCTGGAGCATCATCGCTACAACAAGTCCGAAACTGCCCGGGCCCTGGGCATTCAGCGCCGGACCCTCTACAACCGGTTGAAGGAATACGGCATTCAGTGAAACCTCTTCTCCCGCTCCCAGGAGATCAAGTCAGGAGAGGCTTCACATTGAACTGACCCTAGATATCTTAAGTTCGGGAACCCTCTTGTCGCCGAGCACGTTTTGGTTTTCGAAATGTTCTATTATCTGCCTCAAAACTATTGGTTATCCGGCAGATCAACCCCCTTCCGCTTATTCTTTAGATTGGGGGCCAACCTGGTGATTCATACAAAACTGCAGATTACTCAAGCTCCCTTTATTCGCCTGATTATCTGGTGAGAGAGATAATCTGTTTGCATCTTGTTCGGTTAGCCGGTGTTACCCTGGTTGTGGAAATGTTTGATTGATGTCTGCTAATAAGAATCCACCCGTGGTTTTTCTTGTGATTTTGCGGTAATATAACAGAGATAATTAGCCATGGCAGTTTTCATATCACAGAACTGTTTTCCAAAAACGAGTGGCCCATAATACTGTGCATAAACATTATGTATAACTGGAGGAACTATATGCCGAAACGAACTGACATCGACCGGATACTTATCATCGGATCAGGACCCATAGTGATCGGGCAGGCCTGTGAATTTGACTATTCGGGGACCCAGGCCTGCAAGGCTCTGAAAAAGCTGGGTTACAAGATCATCCTCGTCAACTCCAATCCTGCCACCATCATGACCGACCCGGAAATTGCGGATATCACCTACATCGAGCCTTTAAACCTGAGAAGCCTCACCGCAATAATCGCCAAAGAGCGACCTGATGCCCTGTTGCCCAATCTGGGTGGACAGTCGGCCTTGAACCTTTGTTCGGAGTTACATCGGGCGGGTGTTCTTGAAAAATACGGGGTCCAGGTGATCGGTGTGCAGGTTGATGCCATTGAACGGGGTGAAGACCGGATCGCCTTCAAGGAAACCATGAATCGATTGGGTATTGAAATGCCCCGCAGCAAGCCGGCCTACAGCGTGGAGGAAGCGGAAGCAATCGCTTCCGAGCTTGGTTATCCCGTAGTAATCCGTCCGGCTTATACCCTGGGCGGCACCGGCGGCGGTTTGGTCTATAATGTGGAAGAGTTAAGGACGGTTGCCAGCCGTGGCATCTCGGCCAGCCTGGTAGGACAGGTCCTGGTGGAGGAGTCAGTGCTCGGTTGGGAAGAGCTGGAATTGGAAGTAGTCCGCGACGCCAAAAACCAGATGATTACGGTATGTTTCATTGAGAACATAGATGCCATGGGAGTTCATACCGGCGATTCCTTCTGCTCCGCACCCATGCTGACCATCAGCCAGGAACTGCAGGAACGGCTGCAGAAATATGCTTATTCTATCGTTGAGGCCATTGAAGTGGTAGGAGGAACCAATGTCCAGTTTGCCCATAACCCGCAAACCGGCCGGGTGGTTATCATTGAGATAAACCCCCGGACCTCCCGCTCTTCTGCCCTGGCTTCCAAAGCCACCGGTTTTCCCATCGCCCTGATTTCAGCCATGCTGGCTGCAGGCCTTACACTCGATGAAATCCCTTACTGGCGAGATGGAACCCTCGATAAGTACACCCCTTCCGGAGATTATGTCGTGATTAAATTCGCCCGCTGGGCTTTTGAAAAGTTCCCCGGTTCCCAGGATAAGCTGGGGACACAGATGCGGGCAGTCGGTGAAGTGATGAGCATTGGTAAAACTTATAAGGAAGCGATGCAAAAAGCGATCCGTTCCCTGGAGATCAATCGCTACGGGTTGGGTTTCGCCAAGGATTTCAACCAACGTTCTCTTGAAGAACTGCTGGTTATGCTGGCTGAGCCTTCGAGCGAACGCCAGTTTATTATGTATGAAGCCCTGCGCAAGGGTGCGGACATCGAACAACTCAGCCGCCTGACTCATATCAAGCCCTGGTTTATTCAGCAGATGCGGGAACTCGTAGATTTGGAAGAAGAGATTCTTAAGCATAAAGGGAACCGGATTCCGGATGAGCTGTTGGTTAAAGCGAAGAAAGACGGCTTTGCTGACCGTTACCTGGCGATGCTATTGGAACGATCGGAAACAGAGATCCGCGAGCAGCGAACAGCTCTTGGGGTTGTGGAGGGATGGGAAGCCGTCCCGGTGAGCGGGGTGGAAAATGCATCCTACTATTTTTCCACCTACAATGCCCCGGACCGGACAACCGTCAGTGACCGGCCGAAGGTGATGATCCTGGGCGGAGGTCCCAACCGCATCGGTCAGGGAATTGAGTTTGATTACTGCTGTGTTCATACTGCTTTTGCCCTGCGTGATCTGGGTTACGAGACGGTAATGGTCAACTATAATCCGGAAACGGTATCAACCGACTATGATACCTCTGATAAGCTCTACTTCGAACCCTTAACGGTTGAAGATGTCCTGAGCATCTATCAAAAGGAGAAGCCCTTGGGGGTTATCGTTCAGTTCGGCGGCCAGACCCCCCTGAACATTGCCGGTGAACTCGCTGAAGCCGGGGTGAGAATTCTCGGGACCAGTCCCGAGACGATCGATCTGGCTGAAGACCGTGACCGGTTCCGCCACATTATGGAAGAACTGGGTGTTCCCATGCCTGAGTCCGGCATGGCAGTGAACCTTGAGGAGGCCCTGGATATTGCCAACCGGATTGGCTATCCCCTGATGGTTCGGCCTTCATATGTTCTGGGTGGTCGAGGCATGGAAGTGGTCCACGATGAGGATATGCTGCGTCAGTACCTGGCAGCTGCAGTGGGGGTCACCCCCGAAAGACCGATTCTGATTGACAGGTTCCTCAGCAACGCTATCGAGGCCGAGGCGGATGCGATCGCCGATGGCAGGGATGCTTTTGTGCCTACTGTAATGGAGCATATTGAATTTGCCGGTATCCATTCCGGTGATTCGGCCTGTGCGATTCCGCCGGTCAGCATACCGGAAAAGCATATTGCCACTATTGTAGAATACACCAAGAAAATTTCTAAGGCCTTAAACGTTGTCGGCCTTATGAACATGCAGTATGCCATCGCCGATGACCGGGTGTACGTTTTAGAAGCCAACCCGCGGGCATCGCGCACAGTCCCTCTAGTCTCTAAGGTCTGCAACATCCGGATGGCCAGGATTGCCACCGAGATAATGATGGCTGATTACGAGGGTAAGGAGTTCTCAGTTAATAACCTGACAGCTAAAAAAATCCCGCACTTTGGTGTCAAGGAAGCGGTCTTCCCCTTCAACATGTTCCAGGAGGTCGACCCCCTCCTGGGGCCGGAGATGCGCTCCACCGGGGAGGTTCTGGGGATTGCCGATTCATTTGGCTTGGCCTACTTCAAAGCCCAGGAGGCCACCCAGTCGCCCCTGCCCACTTCCGGGACGGTTCTGATCAGTGTCAACAATCAGGATAAGGCTTCAGTTCTGGAAACCGCCCGCGAATTTGCCAAACTGGGCTTCAAGATCAAAGCCACCGCTGGAACTTACCATTACCTGCAGCAGCATGGGGTTACAGCCGAAAAGATAAATAAGATTTACGAAGGTCGTCCCAACATAGTTGATGGCATTACCAATGGTGAGATTAATCTGGTCATCAATACCCCGTCCGGCAAACGCAGCCAGTATGACGATTCTTATATCCGCAAAGCGGCCATTAAGTACAAAGTACCCTATATCACCACCGTAGCCGCTGCCCATGCCAGTGTCATGGGAATCGCCGCCTACCTGGAGAATAACCACCTGGAAACCAAGCTGAAGTCCCTGCAGGAATACCATGCGGAGGTAACCATGTGATGCAACGCATCCTCCGAGAACTTTTGTACCGGAACCACCTGACAACATGAGAAACTTTTACTGTCCGGCATCCTGTGGCAATGGGGCCGGTCTTTTCATCTTATAGAAGGTACTAACGGCCTCAACCGCCACCAGAGCTGAAAGTATAATTAAGACCATGGAAACTACGGGGATTGCGGGGTGCCCAACTCCCAGGACCCATCCGTCATAAATACCCAGGGCCAGTGCCCAGTTGGATATTACGAACATCACCACCGCCGGGATAAAGGCAACCAGCCATATCTTTGAGTTTTTCCGGGTACTCATCAGCCACACGGTAATGCCCAGGAGGGCAAGGGCTCCCAGCAGTTGGTTGGATGCGCCAAAAGTATTCCAAAAAACCCTCCAGGTGGGAATAATATTGCCTGACGCATCAGTCATGGTCTGGAGAAGAAAGAATACCGGAATTCCTGCGGTAAGCAGGGTAGCAACCAGTTTCACCGTCCATGTCTTCAGTCCCGTCAGTTCTTCTATAATATAACGGCCCAGCCGGGTCATAATATCCAGGGTATCATAGACAAAGGTGGTAAACGCCAAGAGCCCGAAAGTGATACCGAAGCTCGCCGGCACTCCGATCAGTTCCATAAAACTGCCCATCGCTGAAGCGTAGATAAAGTTTGGAGCCTTGGCAGCCATCTCAGAATCCTGGCTCAGGATCATGACACACGCAATGGATACCACGGCAAACATACCTTCAATCAGCATAACACCAAAGCCTACCGGTTTCGCGTCGCTTTCTCTGGCCAGCTGCTTGCTGGTGGTGCCGGAAGCAATAAACGCATGGAATCCTGAGCAGGCCCCGCAGGCCACCGTTATAAACAGAATGGGAAACATCGGAAACCAGAACTCTGAATTCATACCGGAATCCGGTCCCAAATTCGTAAAAGCAGGATACTGAATGCTGTAGTCACCGAATATCAAACCAACAGCGGCAAAGAACAGGGATGCATACAGGAAGTACCCGCCCAGAGCTCCACGGGGCTGCAACAGCAGCCACACCGGGACGATCGAGGCAATCATGCAGTAGACAATTATGAGAATGCCCCATATCTTCTGAGCCATCTGTATGTCAGTGACCGGCAGATTGATAGGTAAGTACTGCCCGCCCCATATAGACAAAGCGACCAGCGGAAGGAAAACCAACACCGCCAGGCCTTCTCTCAGTTTTAAGAACTTCATCATCAGACCCATAATGACCGTAAGAATCAGATACATGACGGATGAAGAAGCGATGGCACCACCGGCAACCGTTTGCCCCGATTCCAGGGTAACGACACCAACGAAGGAGCTGGCGGTAATATCAGTAAAAGCGATGATTACATATACCAGTGCGAGCCAAATAAACAGCATAAAAAGTACCCACGCCCGGGTAGAAACATTGATTCGGATTACCTCGGTGATTGACCTGGCTTTATGGCGAATTGAAGCTACCAGCGATCCCATATCATGAATACCGCCGATGAAAACGGAACCGAGTAATACCCAAAGGAGCGCGGGTACCCAGCCAAACAGAACCCCGGCCAGGATCGGCCCGTTAATTGGTCCTGCTGCTGCCACAGCAGAAAAGTGCTGTCCCATCAGCATGCCCTTTTTAGCCGGCACATAATCCACTCCGTCATTCATACTGACCGCCG
>JBLNCH010000253.1:0-4461 GCA_050260485.1 Bacillota bacterium
GGAGTTCCTGACAGGTCATAACATTTTTTATCAACCCGATGGACTGCCCAACCATGAGGGTGGCGCTGTTGACGTCCCCGTTCTGCCAGGCGGCCTCTGAGCGCTTGCCGGTCAGCAGGGGCATCAGTTCGTTGAGCCCGCCTCCCTTCGCTTCCACCTCCAGAATCTGTGCCACCAGATCATTTTTTAATGCCCGTCCCTGCAAGCCTATGCTCTTGCAGATCAAGGTGGTATCCATCTCCTGGCGCCGGATCAGCTCGGCTCTGATCTCCGGGTGTACCTGACACTCCACTGTAGCGATAAAACGGGTAGCCATCATCACGCCCTCAGCCCCCAGAGCCAGGGCCGCTGCCAACCCCCGGCCATCGGCAATGCCGCCGGTGGCTATCACCGGGATCTTCACCGATTCAGCAATACGCGGCGTAAGTACCATAGTGGTAACGTCATCGTTAAGGGGATGCCCGCCTTCCTCGATTCCGGCTGCCAGAACCGCATCATAGCCCAGTTTCTCGATATTGATGGCATGCCGCACCGCTCCTACCTTGTGCATAATCTTAACTCCTGCTTCATGCACCATAGGAATGTACTTCTTCGCCGGAGCGCCTGAAACCTCAATGGCGGTCACCTTCTCTTCGCAGCAGACCCTGAACCAGTCATCATAAGTTTCCGGGGTGATGCGAAACGAAGGCAGCATGGTGATGTTGACCCCAAAAGGCTTGTCGGTCAGTTCCCTGGTCTTTCTGATCGCGGCCCACAGTTCCTCACCGGTATTATAGTTGCCGGCAGTGATATTACCCAATCCCCCCGCATTGGATATAGCGGCACACAGTTCCGGCTTGGCGAGCCACATCATTCCCCCACAGATAATGGGATGTTTAATGCCGAAAAGTTCGGTAATTCTGGTTTTCATGGTCTCTCCCTGGTTTCCCCCCGCTGTACCAAGTACAGCCTGGCGTTCACCGACTTGAGAACGGGCAGCTTACAGGATTCAGCAATCATCCTCAGGCTGCCGGAAACGCAGTTATTGCACCTGCCTTTCACAGAAAATAACGGAATTTCCAATCTGCTGACCCGGCTTTCGCACAGTATACCGGTCTTCCTTCTTTCCTAAGTACCGGAGCTCGGGAACCATCTTGTCAAATGCCGGTTCCCGGAACCTGTTTATCGATTCTGAACTGATCTTATCAAAGTATATAATTTTTGTATACGTACTTTCCTTACATAATTAAAATAGCTTTTCCAGCCATAATTAACCATCCAACAATAAGAAGGCTTGAATATTTTCCATTTCCAGTCTAGCATGATAATAGGAGTGTTACCTGGTTTTTCGAGAAATTCGCTTAATTAATTGGGGGGAGAGGCAATCGTAAGAACTGGATGCAAGGTGTTGATATTATTAGTACTGAGTCTGCTGATTGGTACCTTAAGCAGCCCGCTGTTCCCGGTTGAGGCCGCCACTCTCCCAGTTGATTTCGGGGCAACCTGGGAATACCGTGAGTTCACCCAAGCCTTCAGCCGGTATTTACATTCAACAAATCCCGTATTAGGCTACCTGTTTGCGGCTATGGGTGTTGGGCTGATATTCCTGCTCATTCTAGAGTTAATCCGGCGCAGTCGGGAACCCAAGGTTGAGCCGGAGCCTACATCTTCTGATGCTTCCGACAGCGAGACTGTGCAGAGAAGGGCCTGGGCAAGGATTGAGTCTTCACTCGATTGTCGCTTTGTCATCACCCGCTTTGACGACTCACCAGCGACCAGCTTAGAAGACACCGCTTCTTCTTCAAAAACAGCCGAGATTAAGGGACTGATTGTTGATCTGAGCGGAGGAGGTTGCAAGATAGCCACTTCTTATCAGTTACAGGTTGGCGACGAGCTGGAACTCTATCTGGAGCTGGAGCCACGACGCAGATTCGCCCTTAAAGCAGAAGTGGTGCGGATCGATACCGATGAGGACAACGACCAGATCTTAGCCGGGATCAAGTTCAAAGATATTCGAGAAGCGGTCAGGGATCAGATCATTTCCTGGTTGTTCAAGCACCAGCAGAGCATTCTGGAAGGACAGCGCCGTCTGGCGGAGGGTCTCTGCCTTGGATGCGGCAAGCCCCTTACCGAGGCAATGCGTGAGCAGACTATATTCTGTGCTAAGTGTAATCGAATTCAGAAAAGCGGCTACCGGAGACAGGACCTTTTAGTAAGGAGAGATGTCAATTGAGTCGTGCATGGCTTCTACCTTTGGCTATTGCCATAGTGATTATGCTGGTTCAGCCGTTATCGGGCATCCATATAGGAACCTTCGAGGGCTCGATAATACAAATCATCCTGGCCGCGGTCTGCCTGGTTACTGCTCTGGTTCTTATTCCCCGGCAATCATCTTCGACCTGTAAAGATAACCGTGAGACCTGAGTCTTCAAGCGCCTGGCCCGGTGGGTAAGACGGTAAGTCCGTATCAGTAATGTATCACCAGCTAAATCCGGCACAACATAACCAGATAGGAAAGGAAGGTGAAATCCTGCGTTTTCGGCAGGTTGAGGTTGATCACGGCTTGAAGGTAGATTATTCCTGGATGCGGGTACAATCGGGCAAAAGACCAGCCATAAAGCAGTGAATCCCACGAACTGCCCGTTCTAATGTCGATAGAACGCCCAGCTCATAAGTATGCTTGGGGAACCAGGAGCAAGCATTGTCAGAAGGGTATCGTTTCAGACATCAACTTAGAGTCCGCTATGCAGAGATTGACGGACAGATGATCGTTTTTAACAGCCATTATTTAACCTACCTGGACATCGGGATTACTGAGTATTTTCGGAACCTGGGGATGGCTATGACCAACCCAACCGAAAAGCCAGTATTCGACTTTGCCCTCGTTAAAACCACCCTGGAATTTAAGGGATCAGGATTTTTTGATGATATCTTAAACATCTATGTCAAGGTCTCCAAACTGGGGAAATCCAGCTTTGTAACCAACTTTATGATCAGAAAAGAAGGGGAAACTGCGCCGATTGTCCTGGCAGAAAGCATTTATGCCGGTTATGATATGACGGTCAAGCGGAGTGTCCCTATACCGGACGAGGTTAGAAACTTGATTGAAACCTTCGAGAAAACCGCCCCGGTATTAGCCTAAGATTTGGGACAGTAGAACAGGTTCAACAGGTTCACTGTCCCAGTTCCCACCCACTTGCTCAATTGATCTCATCCTCCTGGCCATCTCTTATCGACATTCACAGCATTCGTTATCCTATGTGCACTCACTTTCCCGGCCTGTCTCCCGATTGCCCCCGGCCGGTACCATATCTCCACCAATGCCACATTTCTCATTAATCTGTCGCCCGGACTGTTGCAAATACCCCTAACACAGTCACAATCCGATCTTTGTTTTACATACTATGGAGCAGAATTATTTGTGAAGGGAGTAAATGCTTTGAAAGGACAAAGCGAAACCGAACTGGCCCGAGCCTATATCAAAGACCAACAGTACACCAAGCGCTACTCGCCAATGGAAGGCCTGCAAAAGGGAACCATATTCCCGGAGCTGTATATGCCGTACGAGAAAAAAGGTAGGGAACCGGCGAAACGGGAACCACAATGGGAGCGCGAATCTTGGCGGTCTTTCGGAAGGGGTGGGAGGAATGGACAGCGATAGAAAGGCCATGTTGATGAACATAATGGCCGAAGAGTTTACGGCGGTGGAGTTAAACCTCTACCTGAATACCCACCCGGAAGACAGAAAAGCCCTGAACGACTACAACGAAACCGTCAAAAGACTGGCAGACCTGAAAACACAATACGAAAAGAAATACGGCCCACTAACCAACTTCGGTTACGCCACCAGTGAATTCCCGTGGCAATGGATTGATGAACCCTGGCCATGGCAAATCAACTTCGCCTGAGGGAGAGAGGAGGAGTAATAATGTGGATCTATGAAAAGAAACTCGAATACCCGGCGAAAATCACCGGATGCAACCCCAGGCTGGCCAAGGCAGTGATCACCCAGTACGGCGGGCCTGACGGAGAATTGGCGGCCTCGCTCCGTTACCTTACCCAGAGGTATACCATGCCCACCGGCAGGTCGAAAGCGGTCTTGAATGATATCGGTACTGAAGAGCTGGCACATATGGAGATTGTGGCCACCCTGGTCTATAACCTTATTAAGGACGCTTCCATTGAGCAAATTAAGGCGGCCGGGATGGAAGGGTATTATGCTGACCATGACAAGGCCTTATACTTCGTAAATGGTAGTGGGGTACCCTGGGTCGCCGCCTATATTCAATCGAAGGGGGACCCTATTACCGACCTGCACGAGGATATGGCCGCCGAGCAAAAAGCCCGCTCCACTTACGAATACCTGATCAATCTGTCTGATGACCCCGGGGTCACCGAAACCCTAAGATGGCTGCGCGAGAGAGAAGTCGTGCACTATCAAAGGTTCGGGGAGACCCTGCAGCACATTTATGACTATTACAA
>JBLNCH010000254.1:0-4092 GCA_050260485.1 Bacillota bacterium
CATTAAGGGAAAGAGAGGCTCAGGTTGGCCCGAGTGACGGGTTGATTATCGTTTATACCTCCGGAACTACCGGGCAGCCGAAAGGAGCAGTTTTAACCCATGGGAGTGTAATTGCCCAATCCCTGGTGTTGTGCGACGAGTTCGGAGCTCCTACTGGTCTTACCCCGAACGATAGGTTCTTACATCACGTGCCGGTAAATCATGTGAGCGGTGCCACGGAATTGGGGGCCTCACCCATAATCGCTGGTGCTACTCAGGTTGTTATTGACCAGTTCCATCCGGCCGTTACACTGGAACAGATGGAGAAGCACAAGGTAACTATTTTTGCCGGTGTTCCCACCATGTTTGTCATGGAATTCAACCTGCCCAACTTCAAGGATTATGACCTCTCCGCTGTTCGTTTCTGCATGGTTGGTGGGGCCATGGCACCCAAGGAAATCCTGACAAAGATGAAAGAGATCACCCCCTACTGCACCAACCCCATGGGTATGACTGAGACTTCGGGACTGATTACCTACACTGATATCGGTGCCAGCGTTGAAAACCTCAATAAGACTGTTGGTAAAGTGGCTCCTGAATTTGAGATGAAGATTGTTGATGCTAATCGTAAAGAAGTACCCAACGGTACCCCGGGTGAGATAGCTTACCGTGGTCCCTCGATAATGAAGGAGTACTTCCGGATGCCGGAAGCCACCGCAGCCGCTTTTGACGATGAAGGCTGGTTCTATTCCGGTGATGCCGGTTATATCGACGAAAATGGCGACCTCTGCCTGGTTGGCCGCATAAAGGAGATGTACATCACTGGCGGTGAAAATGTTTACCCGGCCGAGGTGGAGGAGTACATCTCACGGTATCCCGGCGTAGCCATGGTGGCTGTACTCCCTGTACCCCATGAGGTTATGGGCGAGGTAGGCCGAGCCTATGTCGTGCCCAAGCCTGGTGTGACCCTGGATGGGAACGCTATTCAAGAGTATCTTAAGGAATTCCTGGCTCCCTACAAGATTCCACGTCAATATGTTTTTAGAGACTCATTCCCCATGACCCCGCTGGGCAAGATCGAGAAAAAGATCCTTCGCCAGGAATTGGAGAAGGAATTACAGAAATAGGACCTGGTTTTGATTATGACGAGCCGCTGGATGTTCGCTGAAGGTACCGGCGGCTCTTTCTCATGTTCGGGATTTTTCTGTTGTATTGCGGTTTAGGCACTTTGGAGTTAAAGCCGTGTTAAGGTGAAAGGTGAACAACAGGCCACCCTGCAGGATCACCATTAAAGGGAGTCCCCATTTGAAAATAAGGCGGCGGGCTTTACTGGAGGTGTGCGCAGGATAAACCCGGGAGACAGTGTGATGTACGGTGAGCTTGCAAGAAAATGTGCGTATCTCCTTTTGCTGTATTTTTTGATTCCCCTGGTTATAGGGATTGTTTTGTGTTACGTTAACAGTTAGAAGCAATGTTTTAAATATTCTACTATTACTGAGTTAGGAGGAAAGAGATTTGGGCTGGAAGGATTATACTACCCTCAAAGTTGAGGAGATTGAACCCGGTATTCTACTGGTGGGTCTGAACCGCCCGGAAAAACTGGATGCCCTCAACCTGCAGATGTTGGACGAGATCCTGGACCTGTGGGGTGGACTCAAGCACAACCTGGACATCCGGGTGGTTATACTTAAAGGCGAAGCCGAGAAGGGCTTTTGTGGAGGCTTGGACCTGAACGAAGGAGTGCCGGTTCCCGAGTATACTGCTCCACTGATGTTTGACTGGCAGACCAGGCTGGGCGAAATCGAGTTGTTCATGCGACAGATGCCACAACCGATTATCTGTGTGATACACGGCGCTGCCGCCGGGGCTGGCTTTAGCTTTGCCATGGCTTCTGATATCCGGGTTATTTCCACTGACGCACGTTTCCTCTGTGCCTATGTCAATGTGGGAATAGGCGGAGCTGATATGGGAAGCAGCTACTTTTTACCGCGCCTGATCGGTGCAGGAAGGGCTTATGAGTTTATGCTGACCGGTAGGATAATGAATGCCGACGAGGCTATGAACCTGGGTTTGGCTTCCCGGTGTGTCGACAGGGCTGAACTGATGGATACGGCATTAGATCTGGCCAGAATCATGGCGGCCAAAGATCCTCTGGCATTAAGGATGACCAAGGAAGCCATTAATCACAGCCTGGGGTGTGCCGGTCTGGAAGCTGCCCTGGCAATGGAGAACCGTAACCAGATTATGATGATGATGCACAACGTGATGCAGGGAAAAGGCCCAGTTTACCGGTAATTATAAGCTGAGAAGACAAGGGCGGTTACAGAACAGGACTTCTTTCTGGGACCGCCCCTTGTCTTTTTGAACAACTTATGACTGTATATTGATCAATGACAGTCGGCCGGCGGCCAGGTTAGAGACGATATGCAACCGGTTATAGGAGTGTTTGGAGGTAGCCCGGCCGGTCCTCGTTTATTATCAGATGTTCTGGAATATGTCAGAACAGATGAGGCAGCTTTTTCTTAATACGGCTCAAGGATTGGTTGGCCCGTTGAGTAACTGACTCACGGTCTATAGTGGTCAATAACCCGTCCTCATACACTATTCGGCCATCAACCATGGTTAATGTTACGTCACTGGCTTTGGCCTGGTAGACAAGCTGACCGTAGATATCGGTATCCCGGGGGGCGCAGTGGATTCCTTCCAGGCTGATTAAGGCCAGATCAGCTTTCTTACCTACCTCCAGAGAGCCGATCTCCTTTTCCAGCCCCATGGCCCGTGCTCCTCCCAGGGTAGCCAACTCGAAAACCCTTTGGGCTGGCATAGAGGTCGGTCCGTACCGGGGTTTGTGAATCAGGGCGGCCAAACGCATTTCGATAAAAGGATCCAGGTTGTTGTTACAGGGTGCACCATCGGCACCCAGGGAGACCTGAGTACCCTGGGCCAGCATTGTAGGGATAGGCGCAATCCCGGAAGCCAGCTTAAGGTTGGAGGAGGGGCAGTGAACGACATTAGTGGAACTGTGAGTCAGCATATGGATCTCTTGGTCACTTACCCATATACAGTGAGCCAAAACCAGGTTGCTCCCGGTCAATCCCAGGTGGTTCAGGTAAGCAACATTATCCATTCCCCGTTCCGCCCGGACGAGAGCCACCTCGGTCCGGTTTTCCGAGGCATGGGTATGAATCCGGACCCCGTATTGTTCCGCCAGCTTTCTTACCTCAACGAGCAGTGACTCGCTGCAGGATACGACAAATCGAGGAGTGAAAGCATAATGTAAACGACCGTCACCACTGCCATGCCATTTCTCCAGCAGATCGGTGCTCTCCTGCAGGGAATCGGCGGTTTCCTCCATCAAACTCTCAGGGACTCCTACTCCCCGGTCTATCATACATTTGCCGCTTACGGCCCGTATTCCCGATTCAACGATGGCCTGGAAGGCAGCCTCGGTGTGATGAACACTCTCCATATCAATGATGGCAGTCGTACCGCATTGAAACATCTCCCCAATGCCCAGCAGAGCTGAAATGTAAATGGATTCCGGATCGTGGGCACTTTCGAGGGGGAGAACCCGGGTGCTCAGCCAGTCCAAGAGCTCCAGGTCGTCGGCCTGACCTCGGAAAAGGGTCTGGCAGAGGTGTACATGAGCCTGTATCAGGCCGGGGATCAGCACTTTACCCCGGGCATCAATCACCCGATCTGTCGCGGTTTCGACCTGCCCTATAGCACTGATGCGGTTTCCCTCAACCAGCAGATCCCCTTGCAGGACCTCCCTTTCCTTATTCATGGTGACTATCAATGCATCCCTAAACAGGATTGAATTAAGGGAAGATTCTTTGCCATGCATTTACCATCTTGCCTCTCTTAAAGAATCTGAAAGCACTCGCAGTAGTCTCCCTCACCGGTTGTGATCCCACGATAACGGTTTAGGCCTTGGATAGCCTGGTCGTAACGGATATCCAACAGCTGTGATTGGTGGAGGTTTATAGCGGCCAGTTTCTTCTCCATGTGTGAAGTGATGTCTACAACTCGCGTATACTGCTGCAGGGGAGTCCATATCTCATAGGCCAATGCCATTGCCACCTTCCAGGGTTCCCCCTTACACTCCTGAAA
>JBLNCH010000255.1:0-10526 GCA_050260485.1 Bacillota bacterium
GAAGAAAGGCAAGGCCTGCCCCTGCTCACCGTTTTCCAACGCAGCCTGTGCCAACAAGTGAGATAAGGTAACGGAGCCCTGCCCGCCAAAGCCGTTAATTCGTATCTCTAACATATAGTCCCTCCATTCCTCCATGGTACTCCCGAGGTAGATGTTATCTGATGCCTTCAATGACCAGATTTTCCCCCGAATTCTGTCACCAAAAAATTCCAAATAATATACCGAGGATTATAAAATCTGGTATCGAGCCTACCTTCCATGTAAGCAGGTAACCTGGTGGTCAGACCATCTGCTATGATTTTATGATATCGCTCCGCCTTTTGAAAACAAGAAATTTTAATTTTCCAAATCGTATGATTTGAAACCTTTCACTGGCTGGTTTAAGGCAGCTCCAATCAGGAAATACTCATGTAACATCATCCAGCGAGACCATGGAAAACAACGGGGACTAACCATTGCTGATTCATCACAGTGCTCATGCCAGTAAACGAAAGGCTTATCAACAAAACCGTAAACAGCTAGGAGGGTTATAATTGTTGAGGTTTCATCCCGTTATTGCAGTTATTGTACTGGTAGCTCTATTGTTTGGATTTCACCAGTACCAGGTTCGTCGGAATCCCTGCTATGAAGTTCTGCGTCTGCATGTGGTGGCTAATAGCGACAGCCCGTATGATCAAGCGGTTAAACTGAAGGTGCGCGATGCAATTCTCAACCTAATGGAACCCCGGTTTTATGGGGTTGACAATGCGTCAGCAGCCTGCCGTATTGCCACCAGCAGTTTACCGGATATTGAGCAGACCGCGCGGGATATCCTGACTGCTTACGGTCAGGATATCCCGGTGGAGGCTTCTGTGGGGACATTCAGCTTCCCTACCCGGTTTTATGGAACTCAGGTCTTTCCTCCTGGTGAGTACACTGCTGTACGAGTGGTTTTAGGAGAAGGGAAGGGACAAAACTGGTGGTGTGTGCTCTTCCCGCCCTTGTGCCTTAACAACCTGGAACAGAGTGGCAGTGAATTGTCCAAAGGCCTGGAAGTTAAGCTTAAGATCGTTGAGGTATTAAAAGAAAAACCCTGGCTAAACAAGATGGCTGGTGGCCAATAAGGCAGGGATTGAGGCGGTACCGGGGGAAACGGAAGAGGACACTGCATCACAAGGGGACGATTCCTTGATGCAGTGTTCCTTCTATCTTTTTGTTTTTGGATTTTTTTCAGGGTGGAATATAATCAAGGTATCTATCTGTAAAGGATGATCATGGTGAAACAGATTACTATTTCCACCCCGGCCAAGATCAATCTTACCCTGGATGTACTGGGGAAGCGAGAAGACGGGTATCACGATATTGAATCGGTTATGCACCAGGTCAACCTCTGTGATCAGGTCAGCGTTACCAATATACCGGAAGGGATTGAGGTGTACAGCAGTAGGGCTGAACTGCCGGGTGGTAAAAGCAATCTGGCGTACCAGGCAGCCATGGCGGTGGTGTCCCGGTATGGAATTAAAACAGGATTTCGCATATTTTTGGAGAAGAATATACCTCTGAGTGCAGGCTTAGCAGGTGGGAGCACCAATGCGGCAGGGGTCATCAAGGCGATTGATCAACTCCTGGGATTGAATCTAAGCCTCCCGGATATGTTGGAGATAGGTGAGTCGCTGGGTTCGGATGTACCCTTTTGCCTGGTGGGTGATACCGCCATTGCCCGGGGCAGGGGAGAGTCATTAACCAAGGTAAACCGCCGGATTCAACTTCATTTGGTTCTGGTAAACCCTGGTTTTCAGGTTTCCACAGCCCAGGTATATAATTTGATTGACGGAGAAACCATAACGGATCGCCCCGATTCCTTAAAAATGGCCGAGGCTTTGACGAACGGCGATTTTGAGGGAGTTGTCTCAGAATTGAACAATGTCATGGAGCAGGTAACCTTTAAACTGCATCCCCAACTGCAGGGGATCAAGAATGACCTGTTACGAGCCGGTGCTGCAGGTGCGTTGATGTCCGGGAGTGGCCCCACAATATTTGGCTTGTTTTTCGAGATGGAAGAGGCCCGCCGGGCATTTTATTATATAAAGGAGGTTCACCCTTATTCCTTTTGGTGTTCGTCATACATAGGAAAAGGGGTGCAGGATGGGGAAAAGATTAATTCCGATCAAGCTTGACAACTACCAGCCTCTGCGTGAATTGGTGTTTGAAGCCTTAAGGGATGCCATAATAAGGGGGATATTGAAACCGGGTGAACGGTTGATGGAAGTACAGCTGGCCGAGGAACTGGGGGTCTCCCGTACTCCGGTGCGCGAAGCTATTCGGAAACTGGAACTGGAGGACCTGGTGGTCATGATTCCTCGTAAAGGTGCTTACGTTTCAAGCATATCCCTGAAGGATATTGCTGATGTTTTCGAAGTCCGGGCAGCGATGGAGACCCTGGCTGCAGGTTTGGCTGCTGAACGCATAACCGCCGAGGAATTGGAGGAACTGGAGAGAATTTTGGTCAAAAAGGCTGAGATCATCGAAGCCAATGACCTGGACCGGTTAGTTGAGATTGATACCTTGTTCCACGAATGTCTATACCAGGCCAGCCGAAATGCCAAACTGGTTCAGATCATCAACAACCTGAGCGAACAGATCCACCGCTTCCGGAGCACCTCACTGGCTTCTCCGGGTAGAATGAAGGAGGCTTTGGAGGAGCACCGCAAGATAGTGGAGGCCATATCCGAACGCAACATCAGCCTGGCTCAAGCTTTGGCACAAGAGCACATAGAAAACGCGGAAAACAGCATTCTGGAAGCAATTCGGAAAAACGGACTGATGGAAACAGGCCTGCAGGAGGACAGTAATGACTAGTTATGATGCGATAATTCTGGCCGGGGGTGTCAACTCCGGTGAACTGCGCAAGTATGCACCTTATGAGAATGAAGCCCTTATTATAATTGGCAACTATCCTATGATCCACTATGTTTACCAGGCACTGAAAAGCACATCCGGACTGGGAAACATCGTTATCAGCGGACCGTGCGACTCACTCCGGCCCATATTCTGCAAGGATGACAACCTGCGATTCACCGCTTCAGGTGAGGATGCCATAGACAGTTTTGCCAATGCCCTGCCCTTAACCGGCTCCGAAAAAATCCTGGTCTTACCGGCGGATATCCCTTTCATCACCCCTGAGGCGATAGAAGATTTTCTGCATGAGTGTGAGAAATATGATGCGGATTTCTATTATGCGGTTGTTCCCCGGGAAGTAATCGAGAAGCGCTTCCCCCGGGTGCGAAGGACATATGTCAAACTGAAAGAAGGGGTTTTTACTGGAGGAAATCTTTTCTTAATCCGGGCCGCGGCTGCCCCGCAGGGAATAGCCATCGGTAAGAAGTTAGTAGCCCATCGAAAGAATCCAATTGCCCAGGCTCGCCTGTTCGGTATGGACCTGGTTGTAAAATATGTTTCCGGGAGATTATCTATTCCCGATGTGGAGGAGCGGTTTAAAAAGCTCCTGAATCTTACAGGCAAAGCCATTATCTCCAGGTATGCGGAGGTAGGCGTTGATGTGGATAAACCCAGCGACCTTCAGCTGGCCGAAAAGTTTCTGGGGAAGGGTCGCCAATAGCAGGTTTTGCAAGTTACACCCGTTTAGTACATATCCGGCACGAAAACCAGACCTCAAAAATAGTCACTAAGGACTATTTGGCTGAGTATTGAGGCAACATCCGGTATATCTGCAAGTATGAAGCGGGAAGTATGAGGCGGGATCTTTATTAACCTTCCGCGAGTTCGTGTGATATTCTCTCTTGACTTCACGCTTTCTGCTGCTATTTTTATCCGGTACCCTTTGGGCGTGAACATCTGATAGTGTTGCCCATGCTAAAATTTGACGACGAGATTTATGCATTCAAACTTGCAGGTAATGTTTTTTGTAGGCAATCAATAATCATACCAGCATTAATCATTTATTTTGGGGGTGACATCATGCCGCTGAAGGGAATCAGGATCCTGGATCTGTCCCGCCTGCTACCCGGGCCGTTTGCTTCACAGGTACTATCTGATTTCGGCGCCGAGGTGATCAAAGTGGAGGATACCGCCGAAGGTGATTACCTGCGAGATTCACTCCCTCTGGTTGACAACCTGGGGACTTTTTTTTGGAGCATAAACCGGGGAAAAAAGAGCATCAAACTGGACTTAAAATCACCGGACGGCCGGGAGATATTTAAACGGCTGGCAGCAGGAGCTGATGTTGTTCTGGAAGGCTTTCGGCCGGGAGTAATGGACAGGTTGGGAGTGGGCTATTCGGTTCTCAAGGAGATTAATCCCGGCCTTATATACTGCTCCCTTACTGGTTACGGCAACAGTGGACCTTTCCGCGACCGCGCTGGTCACGATATCAACTACCTGAATTATACCGGGGTTTCCAGCATGACGAGAACTGCCGAGGGAAAACCTGTTATTCTCGGACTCCAATTGGCTGATATCGGCGGCGGGTCATTATGGGCGGTTATCGCGATTCTTTTAGCCTTGCAGGCCCGAAACCGTACCGGCAAGGGTCAATTCTGTGACGTTTCCATGATGGATGGCGCTTTTGCCTGGACCCAGTTTGCCCTGGCCCAGTGGCAGACCCGGGACCAACGCCCCAATGGAGGCCAGCAGGAAGTTTTGAAGGGCGGTTATGCCTGTTATCAGATATATGAGACCCGGGATGGTAAATACGTCAGCCTGGGAGCACTGGAGGGCAAATTCTGGGAGGAGTTCTGCCGGAAGATCGGACGACCGGAGTATATCAAAGACCATATGGTCGCCTCCGCTCAACCCCTGATCATAGACGATCTGAACCAGATGTTTAAAACCAAAACCCGGGATGAGTGGGTACAATTCTTTGCTGATGCCGATGTCTGTTTCTCACCTCTGCTGGAATACCATGAAGCGGTTTACAATGAACAACTGCGTCACAGGCAGATGCTGGTGGAGGTTGAGGAAGGAGGGAAACAGGCGACGATTATGGGGGCACCGGTAAAGCTCTCTGATACCCCCGGCAGAACCTCAAGCATAGCCCCTGCTCCCGGTCAGCACACTGTTGAGCTGCTGCAGGAATTGGGATATACCAATTCGGAGATCGCGGACCTTAAGGACAGGAAGGTCGTGGTATAAAAAGCAGTGAGGTGAGAAGATGGCCGAACTGAAATACCGATACATTGCTCCCTCGGGCCAGTCTATCAGCCTTTTTCAAGGTGACCTAACGGAAGAGGATGTGGACGCCATTGTTAACGCAGCCAACGAGAGACTGATTCATGGAGGCGGAGTGGCCGGTGCTATCGTAGCCCGGGGTGGTAGTGTGATCCAGGAAGAGAGTAACCGTTTAGCTCCGGTTCCAACCGGAGAGGCTGTAATAACCGCGGCCGGTCGCTTAAAAGCCCGATGGGTAATACATGCTGTAGGTCCGGTTTATCGAGCCGGTAACCCGCACATGGATGAGTTGCTTAAATCAGCGGTCTGCAACAGCCTGATGCTGGCACACCGCAGAGGGCTGCGGAGTATTGCTTTTCCTGCTATCAGCAGCGGTATCTTTGGTTTTCCCAAGAGACTCTGTGCGGCTAACCTGATCGAAGCTGCCTTAAGCTTTACCAACCAGTACCCGGACAGTACCCTGCGTGATATTCGTTTTACCATCATCGACAGCCCCACAGTTGATATCTTCCTTCAGGAGTTTAAAGAACGATTCGGGCAGACCGCTTAATTAAGGCCGGTAAAGCCCAGTGTATCCTGTTATGGAGGATAGCAGGAGAGGTTCAACTTTTCGGAGGTAAGCAATTCCTATCCATTGTTGAACACAATAGATGCACCGGCATCCGGGTCAGGCTATACTATGTAGTATCGATCATTGAAAGGTTGGACATTTATAGTAATCAGACCAATTTGGACACAGGGCAGGTAGTTGTAATAAAATGAAATAGGATTTATAGAATTACGATCCAAGAATCTTGTACTAAGAGTACCTTAAGGAAGTGAAGTTTTGCCTAGGATTACTGGGGTAATACTGGCGGCCGGGAAAGGTGTTCGCATGCATTCCCGTTTGGCCAAGGTTTTACATCCCGTTGCCGGAGTCCCAATGGTCAGCCATGTGGTCAGTGCAGCCTTTGCAGCAGGGGTTGACCGTTTGGTAATGGTAGTCGGGCATGGCCGGGAACAGGTAATGGAGGTCATGTCTGCCAGCGGGGTTCAATTCGTTGTCCAGGAGCAGCAGCTGGGGACTGGACATGCACTCCTGCAAGCCGAAGCGGCCGTTGAAGAATCTGAAATAATTCTGGTTTTATGTGGGGATACCCCTCTTCTCCAGGCTCAAACCCTGGAGACACTGATTAAATACCACCGGGAGCACCAGGCGGCTGCGACTGTGCTTACAGCGCGATTGGAGCACCCTGAGGGGTATGGACGGATAGTCCGGGATGAATTAGGTGATATTGTAAGAATAGTCGAGGAAAAGGATGCCTCCCCGCAGGAAAAGGAGATTCGGGAAATAAACTCCGGGATTTACTGTTTTGATAAAGAGGTTTTTCAAATTCTAAAGCATCTTAATACTGATAATGCTCAAGGGGAGTATTATCTCACCGATGCACTGGTGGAGTACCGGCTAAAAGGGTGCCGGGTGCTGGCATTACCGGCTGCCAAGGAAGAGGACATCTACGGTATTAATGACCGGACCCAGCTGGCTTTTGCTGAAAAGATTCTGCGCCGGCGCAAATGTACCGAAGTCATGCTGTCCGGAGTTACCGTACTGGACCCGGCAACCACCTTTATCGATGCCCAGGTTGAAATAGGTAGGGATACGACTATTCTGCCCTTCACCATGATTGAAGGGCAAACCGTAATTGGTGAAGACTGCTTAATTGGGCCTGGATCAAGGATCATCTCTTCCCGGATCGGCAACCGAGTTACAATTGACAACTCGAAGATAATCGAAAGCCAGGTCGGTGATGGATGCAATATAGGGCCCTATGCCTACCTTAGACCGGGTACCGAGTTGCATCAGGATGTCAAGGTAGGGGATTTTGTTGAGGTTAAGAAATCTGTAGTCGGTAAAGGAAGCAAAATACCACATCTGGCCTATGTGGGAGATGCGACTATTGGATGCAACGTTAATGTAGGTGCAGGGACCATTACCTGCAACTATGACGGGGAGCATAAACACCCTACTATTATTGAGGATGGGGCCTTCATCGGCAGCAATACCAACCTGGTGGCACCGGTGAGGATTGGGCAAAACGCCGTTACCGGAGCGGGTTCTACCATAACCCGAGACGTACCTCCCTTCTCATTGGGAGTTGAGAGAGCATCACAAAAGGTTATAGATAACTGGCGTCACCGGAGACAACAACATAACAACGAATGAGTATCGGGGAGGAATGGGGCTGAAATGAACGGTTCAAGGTGGAGACTCAAGGTGTTTTCTGGCAATGCCAACCCGGACCTGGCCCGGGAGATTGCCGATTACCTTGGGGTTCACATTGCAGACTCCAAAGTAAAGACATTTTCCGATGGGGAAATCAGCGTAGCCATCGACGAGAGCGTTCGCGGGGTGGATGTGTACATTGTTCAACCCACCTGTGCACCGGTCAATCATTATCTGATGGAACTGCTTATCATGATCGATGCTGTCCGCCGGGCTTCCGCCGCCCGGATTAACGCAGTTATCCCCTACTACGGGTATGCCCGGCAGGACCGTAAGACCCGGGCCCGCGATCCAATAACTGCCAAGATGGTAGCCAATCTGATAACCTCCGCTGGTGCCGACCGGGTGATAACCGTTGACCTGCATGCCGGACAGATTCAGGGGTTTTTTGATATCCCGGTAGATCACCTGCCGGGAGTTCCCATGCTGGCTGAGTATTTCCGCAATGCCGCTATGAAAGAGGTGGTAGTCTTGTCACCTGATCTGGGCGGTGTTACCCGCGCCCGGGATCTGGCCAACCGGCTGAACGCATCAATTGCCATAATTGACAAATGGCGGCCTGAACCTAATGTGGCGGAGGTTATGAATGTCATTGGTGACATTGCAGGAAAATCAGTAATCATCGTCGATGATATGATAGATACCGCCGGGACGATTACCCTCGCCTCTCGCGTTATGCTGGACCGGGGAGCCACCGAAGTATACGCCTGCGCAACCCATCCGGTACTGTCAGGCCCGGCCCTGGAGCGGCTCTCTGAGGCACCGCTGAAGGAGATTGTCGTAACCAATACCATTCCCATTCCCAAGGACAAGCGGCTTAAGAACATGACCATCCTCTCCGTAGCACCCTTGATAGGTGAGGCCATCCTGAGAATACATGAGGATCTGTCAGTCAGCAAGCTATTTGACTAAGCTCATAACGGAAGTACCAGTCTGAAGAATTGAACGACAACGCCGGAGAATTAAGAATTAATGACCTTCAGGTTAGAGATAATTGAAAAAAGTGGAGGAGGAAAAAATGGCTAAGAGTATAAACCTGGAATGTGTGAAAAGGGAGAAATCCACCAAAGGCAGATTAAACAGCCTGCGCAGGCAGGACATGGTACCGGGAATAATCTACGGCAAGGATGTATCTGCTACACCGCTGGCATTTCGACAAGCCGACCTAACCAGAATATTCCGGACTCGCGGTACAGGTGGACTGTACAAGTTAAGCATTCGGGGAGAAGAGCCGGTAATGGCACTCCTGCGCGATGTGCAGAGAAAACCGATGACCGGGGAGATAATCCATGTAGACTTCATGCAGGTTAAGATGACTGAAAACATAACAGCAGCGGTTCCTGTAGTGGTAGTTGGCGATGAAGAACTGGTTAAACAGGGCGCAATACTGCAAGCAGGGTTAAAAGAGGTTGAGGTCGAATGTCTGCCCGGCAATTTGCCCGAGAGCCTGCATCTGGACATATCCGGGAGGTCAATGGGAGATACTGTCCTGGTTCAGGACCTGGAGCATCCAGAAGGCGTAAGGATTGTAACCGACCCGGATACCGTTGCCCTGGTTATATCGCACCCGGCCCGGGAGGTTACTGAAATCGAGGAACCCGGTGAGGATACCACCGGTGAAGAAGCAGCCGGAGGCCGAACACCCGGGGAATAGGATGATATTGGTGAAGTTGATTGTTGGGTTGGGTAACCCCGGCCAGGAGTATAAAAATACCCGCCATAATGTGGGCTTTATGGTGGTTGAGGAATTGGCCCGTCAATTGAAGGTAGACAGGCAGAAGTACATCCATAACAGTGTAGTTGCCCGGGCTCGGTTTCACGGTGAAGCACTATTAATCGCCAAACCGCTTACCTTCATGAATCTATCGGGAAAAGCGGTCCAACAGATGGTAAAAGCTAACCATGTAACCCTTTCAGAGTTGATCGTAGTAATGGATGATCTGGATCTTGAAGCAGGGTCTATACGCCTGCGGGCCCGGGGAGGCAGTGGAGGACACAAAGGGCTGCAGTCCATTATTGACTGCCTGGGGACCCAGGATTTTTCGCGTCTTCGGGTAGGTATAGGAAGACCATCCGATGAGGATGTTATTGATTGGGTTTTGACCCGGTTCGGTCAGGATGAAGAGGAACTCATGAAACCGGCCATCAATCGAGCAGTAGAAGCATTGAAGCTCTGGGTGGTACTTGGTATAGAAAAGGCCATGAATCGGTACAACTGACCCAACCAACGAACTGTTAGACTATAAAAGGGACTGGAGTTATTACCTGCATTGTAAATAGCATATCCTCCATTTCGAGCCTTACACCGATATCCCTCATACCATCAAGGGATGCTATTCTATTTACTGGCGTTTGATTCCCGTCTTTTTCGTGCGCTGATGTATTTTGATGCCCAGCAGGCTGAAAACATCTGCAACCCGACACCATGCTGGAAATAGAAGAATTCCCACGACTCAATGGCTCATTTGTCAACTGTGGCAGTAATTAGAGGCACAATCTGCGGCAGTAAATGGTATAGTGTAGTAGGATTTGATGAAGGTTTGCCGGGAGTATAGATATGGCCATAGGCCAATATAAATGAGGTATAGCTGATGGGTTTTTCCGGAGACAATAGGCTAAGGAGGAAGAACCCATATGAAGATTTACTATATATGTGAGAGCTGCCAGGAGGTTTTTTACGAAGGCAAACTGGGTGATGAAGAGGGGATCCTGACGGTTGATGCCCTGTGCCCGGATTGTGCTGAGGAATTAAACCCCTCAGGAGAAATGAGATTTACCAATCACTTTTATTCTTGAACAGAAACCGACTGAGATAACAGGTGGAGGTCCGTACCCGGGATGTCCACCCTTTGTCGTTGGGGAGGATCGACTGTGTCTTTGGTAGTGGAACAGGTAGCCGAGACCCTGCAGCAGGGCAATAGCTGCCTCTTAAGCGGTCTGGATGGGTCATGCAAACCGTATGTGGTGTCGCAGTTGATGCAGAATCTGGGGCAGAAGCTCGTGTATATGACTGGAGAGATTGAAGAGGCTTACGATATCGCTCGTTCCCTGCGCGGTATCCTGGGCAATGATGCGGTCACTGTCCTGCCCCCGAAAA
>JBLNCH010000256.1:0-6775 GCA_050260485.1 Bacillota bacterium
CGACCCCCGGACGAGGCCACGCGGTGTATAGCTGCTCTGGGAAAGATGCGGGTTCCGGGCCGGTGATGGTCCGGCGGTGAGCCGCGACTGCGGCCCGCCATCATGGAACGGGGGCGAATAGCTACCCAGCCCGGACTGCGACCGGTCTTATCTTCCAATGGGACTTTGATAACCGAAGAGCTGGCCCAAGAGATTAAAGAAGCAGGCTTCCAGTATGTCGGGATCAGCATTGACGGCCTACCAGCTACCCATGACCGGTTCCGCCGCAAGGAAGGGGCTTTTGAAGAGGCCATACGAGGAATCAAAGCCTGCATTAACCGGGAAATAAAGGCCGGCATCAGGTTCACCGTCAACCGGGTCAATCAGTCGGATCTGCCCGGTATTCTGGATATTGTCGAGCAAGAGGGCATTCCCCGGTTCTGCATGTACCATCTGGTGTATGCCGGGAGAGGTAGGGATATGATGGATCTGGATACCGATAACCAGGAAACACAGGCGATTATGGACCTACTGATCGAAAAGACGCTCAGTCTGCATCAACGCGGTATCGAGGTGGAGATCCTGACCACGGATAATCATGCTGATGGTATCTACATCTACAACCGGATCAAGAAGCTCGCCCCCGAACGCTCCGCAGAGGTGGTTAAACTCCTGCAGATGCACGGGGGATGTTCTGCGGGGAACAAATTCGCCAATGTGGACCCCCGTGGCAATGTGCACCCCTGTCAGTTCTGGCAGGATTACACCGTAGGCAATGTGAAGGAGACCCCTTTCAGTGAGGTCTGGAACAGTGATGATCCTCTGATGATCATGCTGCGCAACAAGGCGGAGCATTTAAAAGGGCGCTGCGGGGAATGCACCTATAAAAATTTGTGTGGAGGGTGTCGGATACGGGCCCGGGCGGTACACGGTGACATCTGGGCTGAAGATCCGGCCTGTTACCTGAGTGACCATGAAATAAGGGAAGGGATGGTGTGAGCATGGGTTATCCGGAGGTACGAATGAGGCGTATGCGCGCCAATGAGGGGCTGCGGCGAATGGTAAGAGAAACAGTTGTTTTGCCCCAAAACTTGATCTATCCCCTGTTTATTGTTTCAGGGTCGGGAGTGGAAGAGCCACTGGTGTCAATGCCCGGGATCAGCCGCTATTCAGCCGATTGCCTGCCCGGGGTGGCTCGAGAGGTTTATGAACTGGGAATATCCGGTGTTCTCCTGTTCGGTATTCCCGATTACAAAGATCACATGGGTTCTTCGGCATATGATCCCAATGGGCCGGTACAGCAGGCGATTAAGGTTATCAAGGATACAACTCCCGAGTTGATGGTCATAACTGATGTATGTATGTGTGAGTACACCAGTCATGGGCACTGTGGTTTTTTGACCGACGATGGTCGGGTTGATAATGATCGCAGCCTGCAGATGCTGGCCAAGGAAGCACTGTCTCACGCCAAAGCGGGGTGTGATATGGTGGCCCCTTCGGATATGATGGATGGGAGGATTGCTTATCTTCGTCAGGCTTTGGACCAAGAAGGGTTCGCCAATTTGCCGATCATGTCCTATGCGGCCAAGTATGCGTCGGCATTTTACGGACCGTTTCGCGAGGCAGCCGAATCGACTCCTCAATCAGGTGACCGGAAATCATACCAGATGGATCCACCCAATGTAAGAGAGGCCTTACGCGAAGTGGAGCTTGATATTGCCGAAGGTGCCGACCTGGTGATGGTTAAACCGGCGATGGCCTATATGGATGTTATCAGAGCAGTCCGGGAGCGGTTTGATGTACCCCTGGCGGCCTATAACGTAAGCGGTGAGTATTCCATGATCAAGGCGGCCGCAGAACGGGGTTGGATTGACGAAGAAAGGGTAGTTCGAGAGGTATTGACCGGGATTAAACGGGCCGGTGCCGATCTTATCATCACCTATTTCGCCCGTGACTATGCCCGGATGCTTTAGAGCAGGTAGCATGCCCTTATCCTGTTTTTCGTACACTTATTGAACCGGATCATGATTTTGACTGTGTAGGCAATTGGAACCAGTCATCTGAACGGAACCATCAATCGCCCGTTAATTATTCGCAAAATTTGGGGGAGGACCACTATGCTGGTTTCATGGAATACGACCAATCAATGTAACATGTTTTGTGACCATTGTTACCGGGACGCTGGGGTCAAGCTGGAGGATGAACTGACTACTGCGCAGGGAAAGACGTTGATTGATCAGATTAAAGAGGCCGGCTTTCACCTGATGATCATGAGTGGGGGAGAGCCCCTGATGCGTCCCGATATTTTTGAATTGTGTGCTTACGCGGTGTCACGCGGACTCAGAACGGTAATGGGCACCAACGGAACCCTGATTACCCGGCAGGTAGCCGGCGAGCTGCGCAACATTGGGATAGCCGCCTGTGCGGTCAGTTTGGACAGCATTGTAGCCTCGGAAAACGACGCCTTTCGTAAGCTTGAAGGTGCTTACGATTTGGCTTTACAGGGCATGGCCAACCTCAAAAGTGCGGGAGTTCCGTTTCAGATCAATACCACGGTGATGGACTGGAATGTAAAGTATCTGGAGAGGATGACCGATATGGCCATCGAGCTGGGGGCAAGAGCCCATCATATCTTTTTTCTGGTACCTACGGGGAGGGCAGCCAGTATTGAGCAGGAGGCCCTGCGGGTTAAGGAATATGAAAAGACCCTGCATCGTATTATGGAAAAACAGAAGAATGTAACCATAGAAATCAAGCCTACCTGCGCTCCGCAGTTTATCAGGGTGGCTGATGCCAAAGGTATACCTATCAGGTTTTCCCGGGGCTGTCTGGCCGGCATATCCTACTGCATTGTCAGTCCCACCGGCGATGTCCAGCCCTGCGCCTACCTGGATATCCGCCTGGGAAATATAAAGCGGGAGTCATTTACCGATATTTGGCGCCGGAGTCCGGTATTTAAAGAGCTGCGGTCCCAGAATTACAGTGGGAAATGCGGAAGGTGCGAATACACCGGGAGCTGCGGAGGGTGTCGGGCTCGGGCGTATTATTACACTAATGGTAATTATATGGCCCAGGATGACTGGTGCCTCTATCAGCCGAAGGGGTTGGCCTGACATGGACCAGATTGATGCCCGAATTCTTAACTACTTGCAGCAGGGGTTAACTCACAGCATCCGTCCGTTCCGCGATATGGCTGGGGAAATCGGGATTTCCGAAGAGAGAGTTCTGGCCAGGATTCAGGCGTTACGGGACCAGGGTCTGATTCGTCGTTTGGGCGGAGTTTTCGATTCCCCGAAGATGGGCATGAAGTCAACTCTGTGCGCCATGGAGGTTCCGGAAGAGAGGATTGAAGAGGTGGCTGAACTGGTCAACGCATACCGTGAGGTGACTCACAACTACCTGCGTAATGACCAGTATAATATGTGGTTTACAGTAACCGCGTCTTCTCAAGGCGATTTGGAACGAATACTGCAGGAGATTCAGAGCAAAACGGGGCTTACGGTCACCAGCATGCCGGTCCGCAAGAGGTACAAAATTAAGGTGGCTTTTGAATTAGATGACAAAACATGAGATTATCGACAGAGTTATCAAAGAGTTGCAGGGCGATCTGCCGGTAGTCCCCCGTCCCTATCTGGTTGTCGCCGAAAGGACCGGACTAACGGAACAGGAGGTTATTTCGACGGTAGCGGAACTTCAGGAACAGGGGCTGCTTAAGCGTATCGGTGCGGTTCTCCGGCATCAGAAGGCGGGATTTGACACCAATGCCATGGTTGCCTGGAAGGTAGCGGAGAAGGAAATGGACAGGGTGGGGAATCTAATGGCTGAAAGTCCCCTGGTCAGTCATTGCTATTGGCGGGAAACCCCGGCAGGGTGGCCATTTAATCTCTTCACCATGATCCATGCCCGCCACCATCAGGAATTGCAGGCAGTCATTCGGGATCTCTCCAATACGACGGGAATCGAGGAGTACAGGGTGATCGAGAGCGTCCGGGAGCTTAAAAAAACCAGTGTCCAGTACCGCTAACCCGTCAATAATCGCCGGCGTTGCCGGTAGTTAGCGGTTAGTTATTTCCCATAATTATTCTCTACACGGGTCGGACATCAGGGTTTACAATAAATCTGGGCTACTATTTTCTGTTTTTGGGGAGGTAGCAACTTGAAGATTGACAAATCAAAACGGTATTTTGAGAAGGCCCAAACGGTTATTCCCGGGGGGGTAAATAGCCCGGTAAGAGCCTTCAAGTCGGTAGGGATGGATCCGCTTTTTATTGCCCGCGGAGAAGGGGCCAGGGTCTATGATGTAGATAATAACGAATTTATTGATTACGTTGGCTCCTGGGGGCCGTTGATTCTGGGGCATTCCCATCCTCAGGTGGTGGAGGCGGTGCAGAAAGCGGCTCTATTAGGGACCAGCTATGGAGCCCCGCACCCCGGGGAGATTGAATTGGCCGAGATGATCTGCCAGGCGATACCTTCGATAGAGATGGTCCGGCTCGTAAATTCAGGGACCGAGGCCGCTATGAGTGCGATCAGGCTGGCCCGGGCCTATACTCGGAGAGATAAGATCGTCAAGTTTACCGGCTGTTATCACGGGCATGCCGATTCCTTTCTTATCCAGGCCGGATCCGGCCTGTTAACCGGTGGGGTTCCCACCAGTCCCGGAGTGCCGGCAGGTTTAATCAACGATACTATCGTCTGCCGCTATAATGACCTGGATTCAGTCAGGCTGGTCTTTGATAAAATGGGGGCCACAATTGCCGCGGTTATTATCGAGCCGATGGCCGGTAATATGGGCCTGGTACTGCCCGATGTTGAGTTTCTGTATGGTCTTCGGGAACTGACTGCTGATAATGGAGCCCTCTTAATCTTCGACGAGGTAATAACTGGTTTCCGGGTTACTTATGGAGGACTGCAGAATCTTTTGGGGATTCACCCTGACCTGACCTGCCTGGGCAAGATTATTGGCGGTGGGCTGCCGGTAGGTGCCTATGGGGGCCGGAAAGAGATTATGAGATTGATGGCTCCGGAAGGTCCGGTTTACCAGGCGGGCACCTTATCAGGTAACCCCCTGGCGGTAGCGGCGGGAATAGCTACTCTTCGAACCCTGAAAACAGGAGAAATCTATGATGATTTAGAGGTAAAAACCTATTTACTGGAGACCCAGCTGCGGACGGTGTTTGAGGAAACCGGCGTACCGGTGGCCATAAACCGGTACGGCTCTATGTTTAGTCTTTTCTTTACCGAAGAAGAGGTCACCGATTACGAGAGTGCATTGAAAGCTGATACCAAGACGTACAGCAGATTCTTTGCGGGTATGCTGGAACGCGGGATATATCTGCCACCTTCACAGTTTGAGGTCTGTTTCGTCTCTTCTGCCCACGAGATGAGAGATATCGACAAGACCTCCGAAACCGCCCGGCAGGTTCTTGAAGCAATGCGGTAGGAGGGTAAGCTGTGGAAGGACTGGGATGGGAGTGGTTTGTTAGAAAGGTCGTTCAAAAGAGCGGCATCGATTTACGGGCCTATAAAAGACCACAGATGGAGCGGCGGATAAATAGCTTCATGAGGACGGTTGGGGCAGATAGCTATGCGGATCTGATTAAACTGTGTGAAGACAACCCTGAAGTTTACCGTCGTTTTGTGGAGCATTTAACTATAAATGTATCCGAGTTTTTTCGTAATGCCAATCATTGGGATGTCCTGCGGTATCAAATAATACCGGAACTGCTGAAGGAAAAATCCCCGCTTAAGATTTGGAGTGCCGGCTGCTCAACCGGTGAGGAGCCATACTCACTGGCCATCATGATGCAGGAGTATTTCCCGGGACAGGCTAACCGCATTTGGGCTACCGACCTGGATCAGGTGGTTCTGAATAAGGCTAAGCAAGGAGTATACAGCGAGAAGGCCGTGCAGGGGGTTCCGCCTCATCTGATTAAGAAGTATTTTGTGCAGGATTCCGGATCTTATAGGATTGCTGACAGTATCAAGGCGATGGTCAGGTTTGAGAAACATGACCTGTTGGCCGATAAGTTCCCGGGTGATTTCGACCTGATCCTGTGTCGCAACGTGGTAATCTATTTCACTGAAGAAGCCAAGGACAAATTGTACCGCAAGTTTGCCCAGGCTCTCAGGAGAAATGGGGTCCTATTCATAGGCAGTACCGAACAGATATTTCAAGCCCGGGAACTGGATTTAAAGTCTATTGCCACCTTCTTTTATCAAAAGGGCGGTTGACCCATGAAGACGGGTTAATTAATCTGAAATTTTTGAAAAGAGCGAATTAGACTGGCGGTTTTGAAAAAAGAAGGAATAAGTCCGTTCTTATAGAAGATTTAATGTTGAATATGAGCGTCTGGCTTGTGCAGGATGCCTGGAATAAACGTTATTCAGGTGTACCCTGGATGGTTATTCCTCTTAGGTGTAGAAAATTGCCTGAGGCAACAACAATTTCGATAAGTTCACTGGGGGTGGTATTTAAAAACCATTAAACCGGGTTTTGGGGTAAGGGGTATATCGGAAATGCTGAAGACCAAGAAAAGGAGGAAAGAACTTTGAAGATTGCTGTATGTGTAAAGCAGACATTTGACACAGAGGCTAAGATTGTTCTGAAAGACGGTAAGATTTCGGGCGACGGGATCAACCTGATTATCAATCCATATGACGAAGTCGCAGTTGAAGAGGCACTTCGTATCAAGGAAAAACAGGGCGGGGAAGTAGTAGTAATCTGTGCCGGCGGTGACAGGGCTACGGAAGCTATCCGTCAGGGTCTGGCCATGGGAGCCGACAGGGGTGTCCT
>JBLNCH010000257.1:0-5073 GCA_050260485.1 Bacillota bacterium
AACCCGTATTTTTCAACCGATACCACGGCCGCATTGCGAGCAGCCGAGATCGAGGCGCAGGTTATCCTCATGGCCAAAAGAGTTGACGGGGTGTATGACAGTGACCCTCTGCAGAATCCTGACGCCCACAAGTATAAAACCCTGGACTACATTGATGTAATCAATAAGGGGTTAGGAGTAATGGATTCGACCGCAGCCTCACTCTGCATGGATAACAAGATTCCGATAATCGTTTTTAGCCTGATGGAGAATGGAAACATACTCAAAGCGGTCATGAATGAAGATATTGGAACCTATGTTGGGAGGTAGACAAGATGGCCAAAACCATAATCAAAGATGCACAGGAACGCATGGAGAAGACCCTGGAGCACCTGACCCGGGATTTTGCCGGACTGCGGGCTGGACGTGCCAACCCTGCTATGCTGGACAAGATTCTGGTTGACTACTACGGGACGCCTACTCCCATCAACCAGTTAGGAAACATCGGTGTGCCTGAACCTCGGCTCCTGGTCATTCAACCATGGGACAAAACATCTATCCCTGACATTGAAAAAGCCATAATGAAATCAGACTTGGGGGTTAATCCATCCAACGACGGGAACGTGATCAGAATCAACATCCCATCTCTAACAGAAGAGAGGCGGAAGGATCTGGTCAAAGTGGTACGGAAACGTGCGGAGGAAGCCAAGGTTGCAATTAGAAACATACGGCGTGAAGCCAATGACAGCTTGAAGGCTCTTGAAAAAGAAGGCCTGATATCGGAAGACGAGCAAAAAAAGAGGTTGGATGAGGTGCAGAAGATCACCGATAATCACATCAAGGAGATTGACAGGCTGGCCGGCGGTAAAGAGAAGGATATTATGGAAGTTTAGATGAAACAGGGCAGGACGGTTCACATTTTATTTGACCGAGGTATACCGAAAAGATTCCACTCGCTGCAGATATCGTTGTATAATAACATAACATTTATTCCTTCTAATACCCCCATATGGGGGTTTTATAGTTTGACAGGGGGACACCGAACATGAGCAAAATGAACCGAACCCTTTACGATAATGAGCGGTTACCGCAACATATTGCCATTATTATGGATGGAAACGGAAGATGGGCCAAAAAGCGCTTTATGCCCCGCCAGGCGGGACATAAAGCCGGAATCGAAGCGCTCAGAAGGACCATCGAAACTGTTATTGACTTAGGGATACCGGTACTTACGGTATACGCCTTTTCCACGGAGAACTGGAAAAGGCCGGCTGATGAGGTCAATCATCTGATGAATCTCCTTCTGGAGTATTTGACTACTGAGCTCTCCAACCTGCATGAGAAGAATATTAAGCTCAATATCCTAGGAGATCAACAGGCACTCTCCGACAGGATAAGAGAGGAACTGGCAGTGGCCTGCAGCACAACAGCCGGCAACACCGGACTCTTGCTTAACATTGCCCTTAATTACGGTGGCCGCAAAGAGATAGTCATGGCAGCCAAAACCATCGCTCAAAAGGTTAGGGACGGAGAGATTGATATCGATGACATAAATGAGACTACCATTGAAGAACACCTCTACAGCAAAGGGGTTCCGGATCCGGACCTGTTGATCAGGACGGCCGGAGAGATGCGGATCAGCAATTTCCTGCTCTGGCAGATAGCATATACTGAAATCTGGATCACCGATGTCCTGTGGCCCGACTTCAATCGCGAGGTGATTCTGGACGCGGTTGAGGATTACCTGAAGCGAAACCGTAAATTTGGGGCAGCCCTTTAGGAATAAAACCCGAAAATACTACCTGTGGTTCTATTACTTATGGTACATATAGAAAGGGGAAACCATGAAAGAGAGGATTTTATCAGCGCTGGTGGGGATCCCGGCAATACTTGTGCTGGCCTGGGCGGGTGGTTATTATTGGATGATCCTGGTCCTGCTAATGGGAGTTATTGGGCTTTGGGAGTTTTACCGGGGCATTAAGGCCTCCAATCACCGGCCCTTGTGGTTAGCCGGATTTCTGGTCTTGCTTTGGGCTTTGACGATGAATTCAAGTACCTTCAGCAGTGCTTGGGGTGTGGCAGCCTTGTTGCTGTCCATCCTGTTACTGGTTATTTTATACCCCCGGTACCATATAATTGATGTAGCAGCAAGCTGGTTTGGAGCTTTGTACGTGGGCATCCTAATGGGTTATATATGGAAGCTCTCCACCCTGCCCGATCATTTCTGGGTAATCCTGTTTGCTCTCCTGCTCACCTGGGCCAGTGATAGCGGGGCATACTTCATCGGGAAGTACTTTGGGAAGCATAAGATGGCTCCCCGATTAAGCCCCAATAAAACTTGGGAGGGTTTTATTGGCGGATTTCTGGCAACCATTTTAGTATCCCTGGCCGGCTTTTGGATTATGCCCGGGTACAGGCTTTATCAATACCTTGCCCTGGGGATAGCGGTCGGTCTGGTAGCCCCGGTCGGGGATCTGTTTGCCTCCGGGGTCAAAAGGGGATTTAATATCAAGGATTTCGGACGGCTGATACCGGGACACGGTGGTGTTCTTGACCGTTTAGATAGTTTTATGTGTGTCGCGCCTCTGGTATATCTGTTAGTTGTTAGATGGGGGGGCTAAGTGGTGGATCCTGAACTGTTAAGGTATGTAAAGGTATTGGTGAAATTCGCGGTCGGGGTTCTTGCCCTGCTCGGGGTGTACCTGTTGTTTAATTACATATTTCCGATTTTGGGGGATGTCCTGGGATCCTTCCCCATATATTTCATGCCCTTTATTTTGGCATTGTTATTGGCCCTTCTGATCGAGCCTGCTATCAGTTTTATGGAGAGACGGCTCAGGCTGAAACGTGGACCGGCCACCCTGATGAGCATGTTGTTGGTTTTGGGTTCCCTGTCCTGGGTGCTGGTTACCCTGGTATCAAGGCTGATCAATGAACTGGTTTCCATATATCAATCATTATCCATGCGTTCCGGTGATTTGAGCCGGGTGATTGCCGAAAGCCTTGAGCAGGCCCAGGTTTTCTACCTGCGGCTCAACCTGCCGCCCGAACTGGAGAATTCGATACAAACCAACCTTTTTGGGCTGCTGGACCGGCTGCAGCATGTTTTGAATTCGGTGGTAACCGCTTTGATCGAACTGGTTGCCAACCTGCCGGGTTATTTTATTTTCCTGCTTATCGCCTTGATAGCCACTTACTTTGTTGCCCGGGAGCGGCCTGAGATCAGGGAATGGTTCCTGAAGTCCCTGCCTGAATCATGGGAGGGGAAAACCCGTACCGTAGCCAGGGACCTGGTCACCGCTTTTCTGGGCTGGGTAAAAGCCTTGCTTATTCTGACATCGATTACTGCTATTCTAACCATCGTAGGGTTAACGATGTTAAGGGTTGATTATGCATTAACCATCGGGCTGATAACCGGTCTACTTGATATCCTTCCCATCCTGGGACCAGGTACCATATTTGTTCCCTGGATAATAATATCTTTTGTCATGGGCAATACCGGCTTAGGTATTGGCCTCCTGATCCTCTATATGGTCCTGGTGACGGTAAGGTACATCCTGGAACCTCGAATACTGGGCGACAACATCGGTCTCCACCCGCTGGCTACCCTGATTGCTCTTTATGTTGGTTTGAAGGTTGCCGGTGTTGCCGGAATGATACTGGGTCCTGCAGTGGTAGTAGTATTTTTGGCCTGCCGCCGGGCCGGTATGTTCGACAAATGGTCTTGGCAAAGGATTGATTGATTTGAAGCAAATAGCGATAATCGGCTCTACGGGTTCGATTGGAGTACAGGCCCTGGATGTTATCAGGCACTATCCGGACAAACTTAAGGTAGTGGCCCTTGCAGCCGGCAGCAATGCAGAATTACTGGCTGAGCAGGTGGCAGAATTCAATGCGGAGTATGCGGCCGTTTTCGAGGCTGAATCCTACCCGGAACTGACCGCACGCTGTGACTGCGGGACCGGTCAGGGCTCCGATGCTATCGCCTACCTGGCAACCCTGGGAAACGTCGACCGGGTATTGGTTGCGGTGAGCGGTGCAGCCGGCATTAGCCCGACTTACAAAGCGGTGGCTGCCGGAAAGACGGTGGGATTGGCTAACAAGGAAAGCCTTGTAGCAGCGGGCGATGTGATTATGCCCCTGGCCAAGTCATCCGGAGCCAGGATTTTACCGGTCGATAGCGAGCACTCCGCCATATTTCAATGCCTGCAGGGAGAAGAAAAGTCAGTTTTCAGACTGTGGCTGACAGCTTCCGGCGGGCCGTTTCGCGAAATGAATGCCGGGGGTCTCCGGTTCGTTACCCCTGAACAGGCCTTACGCCATCCGAAATGGAATATGGGGAAAAAGATCTCGATTGACTCTGCAACCCTGATGAACAAGGGATTGGAAGTAATTGAAGCTCATCACCTGTTTGCAGTAAGCTATGATCATATCAGTGTGGTTATACACCCGCAGAGTATTGTGCACTCACTGGTTGAGTTCACGGATGGCTCTCTACTGGGCCACCTGGGTGTTCCCGATATGAGAATGCCGATCCAGTACGCGTTCAGCTATCCGGAGCGATGGGAAGCAGTATGTGAAAGACTGGACTTGCTGCAGTTAGGAGAGCTGAGTTTCTCACCGCCGGACCTGCAGAAGTTTCCGGCTCTGGAGTTAGCCATGATGGCCGGGCGTCAAGGGGGCACTATGCCGGCAGTAATGAATGCGGCCAATGAGGTGGCCGTAAAAGGTTTTTTGGAGGGAAAGTTAGGGTTTATTGAGATAGTCAGCACAGTGGAAAAAGTAATGGGGCAGCATACAATAATAGCTAATCCAACCCTTAACGAGATAATGGCGTCCGATAGCTGGGCGCGTGAGGCATGCAAGCGATATATTTAGGAATGAGGTAAAGGAAAATGATGATTATTACGTCACTTTTAGTGCTGGCGGTTATTATCCTGGTTCACGAGTTGGGGCACTATTTAGCCTGCCGCAGTGCCGGGATTGAGGTTGAGGAATTCAGTATCGGTTTCGGACCGAAACTCTTCAGCATTAACCGCAAAACCGATGGGTCAAAGCCGGAACAGGACAGTAAGACCGAATACTCTTTGCGGC
>JBLNCH010000258.1:0-5632 GCA_050260485.1 Bacillota bacterium
CCGGTCACGACCCCGGATTACATACTAAGAACCGGGGACAAATCAATACGCATCTGGAGAATGGCGCGGGTGGCCTGTGATGAGAAAGAGGTGCTATTTAACCTGCCGCCGAGGTCGTGCCGGGTGCTGGATGATATTATTATTCGCCTGGAGACGATGCTGGCTGATAGGTTCGGTGTATTGATGCCCTGGGATGAGGTGAAGAGTTATTTTGCCATGTACTGCCGGGCGGAAATCATTGATCTCAAAACGGGCAAGAGCTTCCGGGTGCAGAGAAGGGGCGGGAGGTATCATGCTGACTGCCAGCCTTTAACCCGCAATGATACCCGGGTTATGAAGGAGATTTACGGTGAGTGGTCTTGGGAACGCCGGGCAGTGATTGTGGTGGTGGGAGGACAAAGAATTGCGGCATCAATGGCTGGTATGCCCCACGGAGCGGGCTTGATAAAAGATAATGAATTTAATGGCCATTTCTGCGTACATTTTTGGGGGAGTAAAGTCCACACTTCCGGTAAGGTGGACCCTGAGCACCAGAAACGGGTACTGGAGGCTGCCGGAAAGAATTGACTAGATACTGTTTGGTGAGTAAACTTTGTATAAGTTGGGCGGTAGCCTGGTAAGTTATGGGGGCGGAGATACGGTGTACAGCGAGAAGGCTTGCCTTCTGTGTATTCTCAAGGTACATGGCTTAGGACCCAAAAACTTAAAGAAGCTAAAAAACCAGTTCGGCACCTATCGCGAGATTTGGGAGGCCCCGATTGAAAGAGTGTCTGCGGTAATCGGTTACAGTCTGGCTCAGGGCCTTAACGAGGTTCGCCGAAATTGCTGCCCTGATGAGGAACTGAGCAGGTGTCGAAGCCTCAATATCGAAGTTTTGGCTGAGTTTGAGAAGGAGTATCCCCAGGCCTTCCGGGAAATACATAGTCCGCCACCCCTGGTATTCTACCGGGGCAATCTTAAAGCACTGGAAGGTATGGGTGTTGCAGTGGTTGGTTCTCGAAGAGCAACCCCTTATGGCAAAATGGTGGCCCGGAAGCTGGGACGCGACCTCGCTCTGGCAGGGATGGTGGTCGTGAGCGGCATGGCTCGTGGGGTAGATTCGGAATCCCACTGGGGATGCCTGGAGGGCGGGGGCATGACCATCGGTGTCCTCGGTAACGGGATTGATGTTGTGTATCCGCGTGAAAACCGTGTCCTCTATTCCAGGGTCGAGAAACAGGGCTTGTTAATCTCAGAATACCCCCCGGGAGCCAAGCCGGAACCGGGTAACTTCCCGGTGCGTAACCGGCTTATTTCTGCCTTATCACGAGGAGTTGTGGTGGTAGAAGCCCAGGAGAAGAGCGGAGCCATGATAACCGTCGGGTATGCTCTGGAACAGGGGAAGGACGTATTTGCTGTTCCGGGTCCGGTGACCAGCCTGAATAGCCGCGGGCCGCATATACTGTTGCAGGAAGGCGCCCGCCTGGTTAGCGGGGTAGAGGATATTCTGCAGGAATGGGGCATGGAACGGCAGCCGGTAATTTCGAAAGTTAATTCCACCGAAGGAGGCAGCCCGAATTGTCTGTTACTTGATTACATCGGATATGAGCCGGTTCACCTGGATCGTATCCTGGATATGTCGAAACTTACACCGGGTGAAGCAGCGTCACAGTTGCTTCAATTGGAGATTGCGGGTAAAATTAAATCTCTCCCTGGGAATATATATGTTAGATTGTGATAGTCAGCTTTGAGGTGATGAATTGGCAAAGAAGACACTGATAATAGTTGAATCGGCCGCAAAGGCCAGAACCATTGGAAAGTTTCTGGGTCAGAACTATAAGGTTAAAGCGTCGGTAGGACATATCCGGGATTTGCCCAAAAGCAAAATGGGGGTTGATATTGAGAGTGGGTTCTTACCTCAATATATAACTATTCGCGGTAAGGGAGCCCTGATCCGGGAAATCCGTGAGGAATCAGAAAAAGCTGATCGGGTGCTGCTGGCTACCGACCCTGACCGCGAAGGTGAAGCTATAGCCTGGCACCTGACCAAGGTGATTAATCTCCCGGAAAACGCCAAATGCAGGATCGAGTTTAACGAAATAACCAAAGACGCAGTTAAAAAAGCGATCAAGGAACCTCGTCGGATTGATTTCGACCGGGTCAACGCTCAACAGGCACGGCGCGTTCTTGACCGGCTGGTAGGTTATTCTCTTAGCCCGCTGCTATGGTCAAAGGTCAGGAAAGGATTGAGTGCCGGTCGAGTACAATCTGTGGCCGTACGTTTGATCTGCGAGCGAGAAAAGGAAATCCAGGACTTTAAGTCTGAAGAATACTGGACCATAGAGACGATTCTCAAACCTGAAAATGACTCACCATTTTCGGCAAAGCTTCATTCTGTAAACGGCAAAAAGCCGGCAATCTCAACTGAAACCATGGCCCAGAAAATGGTGGCCCAAATCAAGGCAACGGAGTTTTCGGTGAGCAAGATCGATCGAAAAGAACGGCGTCGCAAGGCCCTGCCGCCTTTTACCACCAGCACCCTGCAGCAAGAGGCCGCCAAGAGGCTCGGCTTTTCCCCAAGTCGGACCATGAGGATCGCCCAGGAATTATATGAAGGGATTAACATAGGTGCTGAGGGCAGCGTCGGCCTGGTTACCTATATCAGAACGGATTCGACCCGGGTATCGAGCGAGGCGCAAGCCGAGGCTCGCAGCTTTATAATAGATAATTATGGACAGGAGTATTATCCCAAAGAGCCAAATGTCTACAAATCCCGAAAATCGGCTCAAGACGCTCATGAGGCTATAAGACCAACATCAGTCTACCGCCGGCCTGAAGACGTGAAAGCTTCACTATCGCGAGACCAGCTGCGCTTATATAAGTTGATCTGGTCACGGTTTGTGGCCAGTCAAATGGCTCCGGCGGTTTATGACACCGTTACAGTCGACATAACCGGCAATAGGCTGGTTTTGCGTGCTAATTCCTCGCAGTTGAAGTTTCCCGGCCACCAGGCCGTTTACGAGGAAAAAGATGATAAAGAAGAGACCGATAAATTAAACGCATCTGACAGAATACCGGAATTGAAAGAGGGCCAGGCATTGGCCATCGAAAAGGTACTTCCGGAACAGCACTTCACCCAGCCCCCACCGCGGTATACCGAGGCCAGTCTGGTTAAGCTGCTGGAAGAAAAAAACATAGGTCGACCCAGCACCTATGCTCCTATAATCGATACCATCATCAAGCGTGGCTATGTGGAACGTAAAGCCAAACAGTTTTACCCAACCGAGCTGGGGATCATTGTGGTTGATTTACTCAAGGCGAATTTCCCGGAGATTATGGAGGTTGAATTCACCGCCGAGATGGAGGAAAACCTGGACCAGATCGAAGAAGGGGACCGGTCCTGGCACCAGACTATAGCCGAGTTTTACGCTCCTTTTGCGGAGCGATTGGAGAAGGCCCGCCAGGGGATTGAAAAGGTAAGCATTCCCGATGAGACTGCCGGCAAGGAATGCCCGCAGTGTAATCGACCCATGCTGACTAAGATGGGCAGATTTGGAAAATTTGCGGCTTGTTCCGGTTTTCCCGAGTGCCGTTATACGGAATCCATCAACGAGGTGGTGGATGCCAAATGTCCTGAATGTGGCGGTGATATTGTGGCATTAAGGACCAAAAAAGGCCGCCGGTTTTACGGCTGTAAGAACTACCCGCAGTGTGAGTTCAAATCATGGAACAAGCCGGGTGAACACTCACGTAAAGAGAAGGCGTCTCATGCTCTGCCAAGCACGAGCCAGAGATAACGGCCTGCAGCATTTACACTTGGCGGTCAACCGCCATACCATGGTATATTTTGGCAGGGACTGAACTGCCGATTAGTGGTTGTGGCTTAAAACGCGCGGCAGGCGAGACGTTCAGAAGGGTATTGTATCGGCATGTCCGGTGCAGATGTGGGTTACATTCATAACAAACCAGGGCTGGTAATGATTCTTCAGGCATTAGATGAATGGCAAAGATATATGTGGGATTATCGAAATGAAGGTGAGGTATGAAACCCGACAAAGTAATGGTTATCGGCGGCGGTCTGGCGGGATGTGAGGCTGCATTTCGACTGGCTAATATGGGAGTGCCCGTTCAACTGGTAGAAATGCGTCCGGTTAAGAGCACCGCCGCGCATAAAACCCCGTACCTGGGTGAATTGGTGTGCAGCAACAGCCTAAAATCGGAAGATGTTACAACAGCCCAGGGAGTATTAAAACAGGAAATGCGGAAACTGAATTCGCTTATTCTAATGGCGGCCGATCAATGCCGGGTGCCGGCTGGTTCAGCCCTGGCCGTAGATCGTGATTTGCTGGGCAGACTGGTTACGGAAATCATAACCAACCATCCATTGATCGATGTGGTGGTTGAGGAGATAAAAGCGCTGCCCGAATCGGGAATAACCGTGGTGGCGAGCGGACCACTCACTTCAGATGCCCTCTCAGTTTCTCTGGCCCAACTGACTGGAGAAGAGCATCTCTATTTTTTTGATGCCGTTGCTCCTATAATTGCTGCGGACAGCATCGATATGAAAAAGGTATACCTCGGTTCGCGCTATGACAAAGGCGAGGGATACTACCTTAACTGCCCCCTGAATCAAGAGGAGTATGAATCCTTTTACGAGGCAGTGCTTAAGGCTGACTCAATACCATTGGAGGGTATTGATGAAGGTCTTTACTTTAGTGCCTGCGTCCCGATTGAGGTTATGGCCCGTAAAGGAAGGGATACTCTACGTTTTGGTCCCATGAGACCAGTTGGCCTCCGGCACCCAATAACCGGACAGGTTCCCTATGCGGTAGCCCAGTTGCGGTATGAGAACCGCGAGGGTACAATGGTCAGTCTGGTGGGCTTTCAAACCCGGATGAGGTGGGGTGAACAGGAAAGGGTGTTAAGAATGATTCCCGGGCTCGAAAAGGCGGAGTTCCTCCGACTGGGAGTGATGCACCGCAATACCTATATCAACAGCCCAAGGCTTTTGGATGCTACCCTGCAGTTCAGGGGAAGGCATGATTTATTCTTCGCAGGCCAGATAACAGGGGTTGAAGGCTACATGGAATCGGCAGCCACCGGTATAGTGGCTGGGCTGAACGCTGCTCGCCGGTATTGGGGAATGGATCTGGTTGTATTGCCGGCGGAGACTATAATCGGCAGTTTATGCCGGTATATAAGCGACCCTCAAGTCAGCCACTTCCAGCCCATGAATGCCAATTTCGGTCTCTTGCCACCCCTGGATAATCGAACAAGAAACAAAAAAATGCGGAATCTGCAGCTGAATGAAAGATCCCGGCAAAAAATAAACGAATTTTCAGAAGCTTTTGCAAACTGAGTTGTAAGCCGCTTATAGGTATGTTACTATAATGAAGGAGAAGCTTGGGAGGGGAAATATTTATGCTGTATCAGTATGTTGACGGGTTCCTAAATCATCTTCGAGTCGAAAAGAATGCTTCCGGGATGACGATAGTAAGTTATCGTACGGATTTGACGCAGTTTTTTGAATTTCTTTCTGAATTCAACTCACTGCCTCGCGACTTGGTTTCAAAGGAATTATTTAATCATAAATCGGTTCGAGACTACCTGACTCATCTTCAGAATAACGGCTTTAGCCGTTCTACCATGGCCA
>JBLNCH010000259.1:0-7037 GCA_050260485.1 Bacillota bacterium
AGAGACGGCAGAATGGAATAGTGGTTCGGGGGTGCAAACTCCACCAAACTGGCATGATCAACTCACATGAGATCCTGGTTATGCCAAACAACTCCTTAAAAGAAAACGAGAAGGATTGGGCGGTAAGTTTTGCGATTCCGGTTGATACTCCCGGAATGATCTACGTATATGGCCGCCAATCATCTGACACCAGAAAGATGGAATCCGGAAGCATTGACAAAGGGAACATCTACTTCGGCGGACAGGAGATCATGACTATATTTAATGATGTTTTTGTACCCTGGGAACGGGTATTTATGAATGGTGAAACCGATTTTACGACCATGCTGGTAGAGCGTTTCGCCGGGTACCATCGCCAGAGTTACGGGGGATGCAAGGTAGGAGTTGGAGATACCCTGATTGGTGCCGCCCAGGCAATAGCCGAGTATAATGGTGCCGCGAAAGCGTCCCATGTTAAGGACAAGATAATTGAAATGTGCCATCTTAACGAGACTCTGTTTGCTTGCGGAATCGCCTGCTCGGCTGAAGGCCGGAAAACTGCAGCCGGCAATTACCTGATTGACCTTCTGCTGGCCAATATCTGCAAGCAAAACGTCACCCGCTTTCCTTATGAGATGTCCCGGCTGGTACAGGATATTGCTGGTGGCTACATGGTAACCATGCCCTCGGAACAGGATTTTAATCATCCCGAGATTGGTCCACTGGTAGCCAAGTATTCCACCACCAGGAGTGATATACCGGCTGAGCATCGCCAGCGGATGTTAAGGTATATCGAAAACCTTACACTTGGAGCGGGGGCGGTCGGTTATCTGACGGAGTCTATGCATGGCGCAGGGTCTCCACAGGCTCAGAGGATTATGATCTCTCGCCTCATTAACCTGAAACATCGCAAGGAATTGGCCGAAACCCTCTGCGGAATACGTGAGAACTGTGATGTAACGTGGTAGGTTTGAAAATCGGTGTAAAATTCTGTGGGGGGTGCAATCCCCAGATCAACCGTTCGCGGATATATAAAGAGCTCCAGCGACAATTTCCCGGAAGCTGTGGGTTAATCCAGGACGGACCTAACGGTTTATGGGATGTGGGGATTCTTCTCTGTGGTTGCCCGGTGGCCTGTGCCGATGCAGATGAAGTGCGCAGGAAAGCTCACCAATGGATAGTTGTTGGCGGGACCATGGTTGATTATTATCCTGTGGATGAATCAAAGATAGTCGAATCCATAATCCAGAAGTGTCAGAAAACTGAATAAATACGCATAACAGCGGCAGCCGCTGGATGGGCTGAAAAGACTCAACAATACGCGATTAATACCCATTAACCATCGGGACGTGTCCCATCCTTGTAATCAAAGGAACTAAATACGACCATATCAAAAAGGAGAGGATTATCAGTATGAGAGAAGTTGTTATCGTTAGTGGTGCGAGAACTCCGGTTGGAGACTTTATGGGGTCACTTGCGGAGTACGACCCGATCGACCTGGGAGTGTTTGCTCTGAAAGGTGCTCTGGAAAAAGCGGGTATAACCGCGGATCTGATCGATGAGGTGGTCGCAGGCCACTGTAACCAGTCATCATCACCGGGCAACAGTGCCCGCCATGTGGCATTGAGATCCGGGTGCCGGGTTGATTCCTTCGCCTGCACCGTTCACCAACAGTGTCCATCATCCATGCGGGCGGCTGAGATCGTGTCACAGGAAATCATGTTGGGGAAGATAGACATCGGAGCCGCCGTAGGTATTGAAAGCATGACGAATACCCCCTATTACCTCTTTGGAGCCAGAAAAGGCTACCGGTTGGGTAACGGGGAACAGATCGTCGATGGATTGATGAAAGGCGGTCTGATTTGTGAGTTTGTAGGTTACCACATGGGTGTTACGGCTGAGAATATCGCTGAGATGTACAACATCAGCCGGGAAGAACAGGACGAGTATGCCCTGCTCAGTAACCAACGGGCATGTAAGGCTATTCAAGAAGGATGGTTCAAGGATGAGGTAGTTCCGGTTGAGGTCCATACCAAAAAGGGTACTCGCATTTTTGATACCGATGAACACCCCAGGCCCGACACCAGTCTAGAAAGTTTAGCCAAGCTGAAACCCGCCTTCAAGAAAGGCGGCACTGTGACTGCGGGTAATGCTTCCGGTTTAAATGATGGCGGCTCTGCTCTCATCATGATGTCGGCGGACAAGGCCAAGGAATTGGGCGTAAAACCTATCGCTCGCGTGGTGTCTTCAGCCTCCGGGGCGGTTGAGCCGCGTATCATGGGTATGGGCGTTGTTCCAGCCGTAAAACGCGCTCTGAAATTCGCGGGTTTGGAGCAGAATGAGATTGATTACTGGGAGATCAACGAGGCTTTCGCGGCCCAGTTTTTGGGTGTCAATCGCGAGTTGAAGATTGACCTGGACCGGGTAAATGCAGTGGGGTCAGGAATAGCCATTGGACATCCCGTAGGAGCAACCGGGGCCAGGCTGATTATAACCATGATTAATGAGATGAAGCGCCGTGGGGTCCGTTATGGCTGTGCATCACTGTGCGCGAGCGGTGGTCCTGGGGTGGCATTTATAGTTGAGTCAATTTAATAACCCCCGTGGAAACTGAATGAGCAGTGTTGCCCCGGATACGCTGGGGAAAATGACTCCATAATACTAAGCTGTGTTTTTTATACTAATTGTTTCATTATGGGATAGGCTGGCAGGAGCAAGCAGGAACCCCTCCTAAAGACTTTGAGGAATGCCTCTTGCTCTGCCCCTGCTATTTATTTTATTGTTGCTATTGAATTGGTCGAGAGAGGGGGGATTAATCAATCGCGTTTTTGGGTGCACATCGTTCTCTATATGCAGCAACATTTACCATACATAACGAACATCTAGTCGCAGCACATCTCTCCAATGCTCCCATAAAAGCATCTCAGTTCTGGAATCAGGTATAGTGATTCCTCCTGTTGGTAATGAGTCTACTATCTGTATTGATGGCAAAACTGACCCTAACAACCGAGCCTTTCCAATGTCGCTCTAATAGAGGCATATTCTTACTAGCTATTCATTCTGCCATTCTGCCGGAAAGAGTTCATTTGCACGGCAGGCTTAAGACAATATCCGTTACTCAACAGACTGGAATGCGGTTGAACTAAACTATCCGGAAAACAACGAAAAATGCGACGTGACTAAGCGAGAGTTGACTTGGAAATTAATTCAAAGGAGGTTCCTGTCATGACATCACCGTATGAAAGCCGATTTTGGACGAACGTCTACAATTGGAAAACTCCGACCACTATGAGGTATCCGCGGACCCCAGCCTATTATATTCTTCGTGATGCCACAGTTTTTCAGCCCGACAAGATTGCTACTGATTTTTATGGCGCTAAAATTACCTGGGATCAGCTTTATCTGAAAGTTACCCGCATGGCCAATGTACTGGTGGAAAACAATATCAAGAAGGGGGACAGAGTAGGTATCTGCCTTCCTAACAGCCCCCAATTCGTTATTGCCTTCTGGGCAGTTCTAATGGCCGGCGGCGTAGTCGTAAACCTCAACCCAATCTACACTGCGGAAGAACTTGAATTCACTTTCAAGGATGCCGGACTCACCGGACTTATAACCTTTGATGCTTTGTTACCGGTTGTCAAGCCCCTGGTCAAAAAGCTCAATATCCCAATGGTTATGGTTACCCGTCTGTCGGATTTCATGCCGAACGCGACCATCAGCACTGATGAGGAATTGGGACTTGAACCAGGATGGCTTCATTTTTCGAAGGTTCTTGAAACCGACCGACGCTGGGCGCCTCCCCTGGTCGATATCAAGCATGACGATCCCGCGGTTATCCAATACACGGGTGGAACCACTGGCGTTCCCAAGGGGGCAGTATTGAGTCAATTCAATATAACCGCCGCCGCCTATCAGGTAGTTATGTGGTGTGTTGAAATGGTTGACAACGAGCCAACCGAGATTAAAAACATTCTGTGTGTCATACCGTTTTTCCATATCTACGGAGAAGTATGCTGCATTCTGTACGCGGCCCGCTCCCAAATGACTATGGTTATCTTGCCCCGCTTCGAACCTAATGAAGTATTGGATGCTATCGAGCGTTATGACCAATTTGCATATTTCCCGGCAGTGCCCACCATGTTAGAGGCAATTTTCGCCAACCCGCGCATTAAGGATATTGATTGGCACCGCAAATTTGTCTACTGCGGTACCGGTGCAGCCCCGGCCACACTCGCTCTGTACCAAAAGTGCCGCCAACACGATTTCAACTTCTATGAGGGATACGGCATGAGTGAAACCTGTGCCATGGCAGTAAGTACTCCCGGCGGGCGGCCTAAAGTTGGCAGTGTTGGCGTTCCGTATATTGACATGGAACTCCGTATCGTTGACGAAGATGGCAATGATGTGCCTCTAGGTGAGCGCGGTGAGATATGGATGAGAGGCGCTACCGTTATGACCGGTTACTGGAACAAGCCTGAAGAAACCGCGTTAGCGTTAACGGAAGACGGTTGGTTAAAGACCGGTGATGTGGCTTATATGGATGAAGAGGGCTATATATTCATTGTTGACCGTACCAAGGATATGATTATTGCCGGTGGTTATAACATCTATCCGCGCGATATCGACGAGGTTCTTGTACAGCATCCTGCTGTTGCTGACGCTATGGCGGTTGGTGTTCCCGATGAGTATCGCGGTGAGACAGTTAAGGCTTTCGTGCAGCTGAAACCTGGGCAAACGGTTACCTTTGAAGAGCTGAATGCTTTCTGTCGTGAAAAGCTGGCACCTTACAAAGTTCCCAAGCAGTGGGAGTTCCGTGCCGAGCTGCCGCGGACTGCTACCGGTAAAGCCCTGCGTAGAATCCTGCGCGACGAAGAGATTAACAAAACTAAGAAGGGTGAGTAACAGAACGACCAAAACTGAATAGATTTCCGATGGGGATGTGTTCCCCCCGTAAGGTTAAGCCCCGGACGACTCATGTTAACCGGGGCTGACCTTGACATACCAGTGTTCTTTCCAAAAGTTAGGGGTTTTCTGAGCCGATGTATATGACGATCACAAAACATCAGGTTTTGCAGCACGTTACATGCTAGGCTAATGAGGTTCCGCAAATTCCTACGGATTTAGCAGGCAATACATCTTAGGAACACACAGTTAATACTCTATGAAAGCCGCCAACTTCTTCGCCTAGGACGATTGGCTTGGTTAGGCGATTACACAATCGCGCAGATTGTTTTAACTGGAAAGAATTCATTGAGAAATTAAGGGGGGTTCTTAATGTCATCACCTTATGCAAGTCGCTTTTGGCTAAAGTCCTACAACTGGAAAACACCACATACGATCAATTACCCAAAAACACCCGCTTATTACATCCTGCGTGATGCCTGTGTTTTCCGACCTGATATGGCTGCTATCGACTTTTATGGGGCTGAAATCACCTTTAATGAGCTCTACCACAAGGTAACCCGTTTTGCCAATGTGTTGGTTGAGCAGGGTATAAAGAAAGGTGACAGGGTAGGAATACTCCTCCCCAACTGCCCACAATTTGTAATCGCCTATTGGGGGATTTTGATGGCCGGGGCAATTGTGGTCAACCTTAACCCGCTGTACACTCCGGCTGAGCTCAAGTTCCATTTCGAGGATTCGGGATTGAATGGGCTTCTTACCTATGATGCTCTAGTTCCTGTGGTTAAACCACTGTGCGAAGAACTAAACATCTCAACAGTGTTTGTAACCAAACTGGCCGACTTTATGCCAAATACCACGGTTAGTACCCTGGAAGAGATCGGGGCACCTGACGGGTGGCTGCATTTTTCACAGGTGCTGGAAACCGACCGGATATGGGCACCTCCGCGCGTGGACATCAAACATGATGACCCCGCTGTTATCCAGTATACTGGCGGTACCACCGGTGTGCCTAAGGGCGCAGTTTTAACCCAATATGTTATTACCGCAGCATCTATGCAGGTAGTGAACTGGTGTATTGAGATGGTGGAGAAAGAACCCAAGGAGATTCAGCGGGTGTTATGTGTTCTGCCCTTCTCCCACATATATGGCGAAATATGCTGTATATGTTACGGTGCCTTTGCACAAATGACTCAGGTTATCTTGCCGCGTTTTCTGCCGGATGAGGTTTTTGACACTCTGGCGAGATTTGACCAGTGGGCCTATTGGCCGGCGGTACCAACCATGCTGCAGGCTCTCTTCTATAATCCCCGGGTTAACGAGTTTGATTGGCATCGCAAATTTGTCTACTGCGGCACTGGAGCTGCTCCGGCACCACTGCCACTGATCGAAAAGTGCCGCGACTACGACTTCAACTTCTATGAAGGCTATGGTATGAGTGAGACTGCGGCTATGGCCGTAAGCACTCCCGGAGGTCGTCCTAAACCCGGCAGCATCGGCGTTCCCTTCATCGATATGGATGTACGGATAGTGGACGAGAACGGGAATGATGTGCCCGTGGGCGAGATCGGAGAGATCTGGATGAAGGGCGCAACGGTCATGAAGGAATACTGGAACAAACCCGAGGAAACGAAAGCTGTGTTCTCCGAGGACGGCTGGCTTAAATCGGGCGACGTTGCATACATGGATGAAGAGGGATACATCTTTATTGTTGACCGCACTAAAGATATGATTATTGCCGGTGGCTTTAATATATATCCGCGGGACATTGATGAGGTACTAATGAAGCATCCCGCTGTTGCCGATGCGATGGCAATTGGTGTACCTGATGAATACCGCGGTGAAACGGTTAAGGCTTTTGTCGCGCTGAAACCGGGGGCCACAGCGACTCCGGAAGAGCTGATTGATTTCTGCCGCGAGAAATTAGCTGCTTACAAGGTGCCCCGTTTGATCGAGTTTAAGTCGGAGCTGCCGCGGACAGCCACCGGGAAAGCTCTGCGCCGTATACTGAGGGAAGAGGAGCTAGCAAAGCAGCAGAGTAAGAAAGAATAAAAATACGTATGGGAGCTAGCCACTGCTCAACAGCGCTAGCCTGACGAGGTATGTCGATGGTGTAGTTGCGTGAGCAAGTTCCTGGTAAGGTTGAGTCCCGGAAG
>JBLNCH010000260.1:0-7589 GCA_050260485.1 Bacillota bacterium
AAGCATAACCTATCCCCGGATTATGTACCGCCTGACCTTACGCAGCCTGATATACGGTTTACTTTCAGCGAAAACCTGCCGAAAAAGCTCATGAGGAAAGAGGCCGCCGAGGCGCTGACCAGGTTATTTGAGCATGCCTCCCGCGAAGGGATAACGCTTCTTGGGGTTTCAGGGTATCGTTCCTATCAGACCCAAAAAGAAATCTTTGAAAACAAGGCAAGACTCGAAGGCGAGGTACAAGCCAATCGAACCAGTGCCCGGCCGGGGCAGAGCGAACACCAAACCGGACTGGCCATGGATATAATCTCTCCCAGCATCTCCAGTCTCTCAACCAGTTTCGGAGCGACCCCGGAAGGGAAGTGGGTAGCCCAAAACGCTGCTGATTTTGGATTCATTATACGTTACCAGAGAGGCAAGGAAAGCATTACCGGGTACGACTACGAACCATGGCATCTACGTTACGTGGGAGTCGCGGCGGCAAAGTATATTTACCAAAACGGTATTACTCTTGAGGAATACCTGGGAGATAATTATTAGTGGACGTTCGAAGCTGCGAACAGTTCAAAAAACGTTTGAGGTATGGTTGCGGAATACATAACGAAATGGTTTTCGTAGATTTTTATGGCTGCTCACATTTATTTGTTTACTAGGACAGTTTAATACAGTAAAGTAATAGTTGAGTTATATTACATTAAGGAGGTTGCGGATTTGAAAAGGAAGTTGGCCTTGGTATTATTGTTGTGTTTCTCTGCGTTACTCTTGTTAGCTGGCTGTGGCACAGGGTCGGAAAACAACGGAGGACAGGCAGCTGACGATTCCTGGACCAAGATCAAGGAGCAGGGGTATTTTACGGTCGGTCTCGATGATGCATTTCCCCCTATGGGTTTTCGGGAAGAAGGCACTAATGAAATAGTTGGCTTCGATATTGATCTGGCCAAAGAAGCAGCCAGGAGAATGGGAGTAGAAGTTAAGTTTCAACCCGTTGTCTGGGATACAGTAATTGAAACTCTGAACATAGGTGACATAGATGCTATTTGGAATGGATGCACCATTACCCCGGAAAGATTGGAACAGATCAACTTTACCAAACCCTATATAGGTGACCGGCAGATTATTGTAGTACAAAAAGGCTCGGCTATTGCTACCAAGAAAGATCTGGCCGGAAAGACTATAGGCCTGCAGGCCGGCAGCAGTGCCAGGGGCGCCGTGGAAAAGGATGAGGCTACTTTTAAATCATTCGGTAAACTGGTGGAATTCAGCAGTAATGACGAAGCCCTCCTGGATTTAAGCACTGGTCGCGTAGACGCGGTGGTAGTGGATGAGGTTGTCGGCCGCTATTATATTGCCAAGAAACCTGATACCTACACGGTGCTCACCGAGCACTTCGGTGAAGAGGAATTCGGCGTTGGCGTAAGAAAGGCTGATGAGGCTTTCCTGGCAGAACTCAACAAAGCCCTGGACGCTATGAAGGCTGACGGAACGGCTGGCAAAATCTCGGAAAAATGGTTTGGAGAAGACATCATTAAGAAATAGTCCCAATCAATAACCTGGAAGCCATGACAGGCTAATAGCGTGGGTGCTGTTAGCCTGTCATTTTAAAAAAGGTTGCAGTATGACCGGTTCCCAATGTCCGTCCCAGGATTTCCGTACGGATTTTATGCAACTGCATCCTTTTTTAAAATGAATATGTTTAGTTAAAATCCACCAATGATATGAGAGGAAAACCATGCAATATCTGCTAAACCTGCTTCCTTCATTAATTGAAGGAACCGCTGTAACATTACAGTTATTCGCATTGACCCTGGTTATGTCCATGCCCTTGGGGATCATTATGGCCATAGCGCGGATGTCCAAGTTTCCTCCCCTGAATATTTTTATGCAGTTTTACATCTGGGTTTTCAGGGGGACTCCACTGCTTCTGCAAGTCTTTTTTATATATTTTGGATTAGGCGTGGCCGGTATTAAGTTTGACCAGATGACGGCTGCTGTTATCGCCTTTGTCCTGAATTACGCGGCTTACCTGGCTGAGATCTTCCGCTCCGGTATTCAGTCCATCGATCGCGGACAGTTTGAGGCCGCTGATGTCTTGGGACTCACCCGGTTTCAAACCATGAAAACCATTATCCTGCCACAGATGTTCAAGCGGGTCTTGCCTCCGATTGGTAACGAGGTTATTAACCTGATTAAAGATACAGCTTTGATTTACGCCATCGGCATGAATGAATTGTTGAGAGCGGCCAAGATAGCTGCCGTCCGGGATTTCCTGTTTGTACCCTTTATTGTGGCCGCGGTTTTCTATCTGGTGATGACGGCTGGGGTTCAATTATTCTTCAAGTGGCTGGAAGCCAAGTATGACTATTATCGTTAGGAGTGACATCTAATGCAGATGCTTCAAGCCTCTGATATTTTTAAAAGCTTCGGAAACCTGGAAGTATTGAAAGGGGTATCTCTCCGGATTTCAAAAGGTGAGATTATTGCCATTATCGGTCCCTCCGGCTCGGGAAAGAGTACCTTTCTTCGTTGCCTTAACCGCCTGGAAACAATCGATAGAGGCAGTATAGCAATCGAAGGACAGTACATGGTTAAAACCGGACCGGACGGAAAAGCCACCTACGCAGCGGAACAAACTGTGGCCCAGATGCGAAGGAAAATCGGCATGGTATTTCAGAATTTTAACCTGTTTCCCCACAAGTCAGTCCTGGAGAACCTGACCCTGGCCCCGGTTATGGTGCAAAAGATGCCTTACGAGCAGGCTGAGGCCAACGCCAGAGTTCTCCTGCAAAAGGTGGGGTTGGAAGAGAAAGCTGACAGCTATCCCTTTGAGCTCTCTGGAGGACAGCAGCAAAGGGTGGCTATCGCCCGGGCCTTGGCTATGAACCCGGATATTCTTTGCTTTGACGAGCCGACGTCCGCACTGGATCCGGTTCTGACTGGTGAGGTCCTCAAGGTGATGAAAGACCTGGCCGAGGAACACATGACCATGATTGTCGTAACCCATGAAATAGGCTTTGCCCGTGAGGTAGCACACCGGGTACTGTTCATGAATGATGGCTACATCGTTGAAGAAGGAGCAGCAGAAGATGTCCTCTTGAATCCCCGCCACGAAAGCACCCAGGCATTTCTAAGCACCGTACTGATGGCGCGGTAAAACCGCTGGATGACATGGGAAAACCGGCAGGTTAACAGGGATGGCATGGCGTTCTCTTAACGTAGTTCCGCGGCTGGCGATTTCCGGTAGTACCCACACTTAACACTTAAATTAAAATAACTAAGGACTCCTTACGGAGTCCTTTATTTCGGGCATGGTGGGCGATGACAGGCTCGAACTGCCGACCCCCTGCTTGTAAGGCAGGTGCTCTCCCAGCTGAGCTAATCGCCCACATATGGTGACCCCATGGGGATTCGAACCCCAGTTACCGCCGTGAAAGGGCGGTGTCTTAACCGCTTGACCATGGGGCCATGATTTTGTTATCCTACGACCGGCTTGAAAACCTTCCGGCCTTTGGCTTCTAATTTGGTGGGCCTACCAGGACTCGAACCTGGGACCAACCGGTTATGAGCCGGTAGCTCTACCAACTGAGCTATAGGCCCAAATCAATGGCTCCCCGAGTAGGATTCGAACCTACAACCTACCGGTTAACAGCCGGTTGCTCTACCGTTGAGCTATCGAGGAGCGGCTCAGCAAAATCTATTATAAGATGGTTTGCAACCAAAGTCAACCGCAATGCAGAGAAAAAAATTGGCGACCTTGGCCGCACTTAAGGACTTAAATTGAACGTTACTCAATATAGTCCTTAAGTCTCCGGCTGCGTGACGGGTGTCTAAGCTTACGCAAGGCCTTGGCCTCGATCTGCCTGATCCTCTCGCGGGTAACTCCGAATTCCTGACCCACCTCTTCTAGGGTTCGAGGTTTGCCATCGTCCAGCCCGAAGCGCAGCCGCAGTACTTTCTCCTCACGTTCAGTCAAGGTTTCCAGAATGCCATCCAGGTGCTCCCTGAGCAGCACGAAGGAGGCAGATTCCTCTGGTGATTCGGCATCTTCATCAGTAATAAAGTCTCCCAGATGACTGTCATCCTCTTCCCCGATCGGGGTTTCCAATGATACCGGTTCCTGGGCTACCTTGATGATCTCCATAACCCTTTCCACCGAGATATCCATTTCTTCGGCTACCTCGGCCGGCAGCGGTTCGCGACCCAACTGCTGCAGGAGTGTACGCTGCACCCGGGACAGTTTATTGATTGTTTCCACCATATGGACCGGTATTCTTATGGTACGTGCCTGATCGGCAATAGCCCTGGTAATGGCCTGCCTGATCCACCAGGTGGCGTAGGTGCTGAATTTGAAACCTTTCTGATAATCAAATTTCTCCACGGCCTTCATCAGCCCGAGGTTTCCTTCCTGAATCAAGTCCAGAAAAAGCATTCCCCGGCCAACATAGCGTTTGGCGATGCTGACTACCAACCGCAGGTTGGCTTCCACCAGTTTGCGCTTGGCTTCCTCATCACCCTGCTCAATACGCTTGGCCAGTTCTATCTCCTCTGTTGCGTTAAGCAGTGGAACTCTGCCGATTTCTTTGAGGTACATACGGACCGGATCGTCGACCTCAACACCTTCCGGAACTGCGATCTCGATTTCTTCCGTTTCGTGTTCCGGACCGTCCTCTGTATCTTCAAATTCATCAAAGCTTTCAGGCATTACCTGAATGCCGTGACTCTGCAGCGTTTCATATATTTCTTCAATTCGGTCGGGTTCCAGGCTGAACCCCTGCAATTCGTCCATAACCTCTTCATAGGTAAGACCACCTTTCTTCTTACCCTTCTCAGTTAGGCCGTTTATTGCATCATCAAGTTTCTTTTCGGCTTTCATGGGATCCCTCCTTTCCGGCCCTTGTAAGTCATATTCCCCAGCCTGACAATAGCCCTTAAGACAGCGAAGAAATCGCCGTTTGATTCAATTTCCATAAGTTCCGCAGCGAACCTTTGCCACCGGAATCTTTCCCGCGTTACCAACTGGTGTCTTATATAATGATCGATCTCTGATTCTGTCAGCGGGTTTTCCTCCTCCAGCATACAGATTCTAGCCCAGTAAGCATTCATTTCATTATCCACGAGGATCTCCTGTTTAAAACGGTCCTGGGCCTCCTGTGGTTCGCATGCAGATTGAACCTTGTCAAAAATTAAAGCCAGGCTTTTGGTTGAAGGGTCAGAAAAGATGTCAATTCCTAACTCTTCCTTGATTTTTTTGAATAAATCGTGGTCGGCAATCATTTTAGCGAGTAATCTTTCCTCTAAATGGCGGTTTTCTTGTTTTTCTTCGCGTTTTCTATTATTTCTAAATACTCGGTTTCTATTCCTGATACTGCCAGTTGAACCGTGCCCTTTCTTCCAGACTGCAAATTCACGGTTCACATCGCCTTCGGAAAGATTCAAGCGACGCGCTAAAATTCCAAGTTGCCTCTCCTGTGCTAAAACACTTTTGACTCGGTCAACGTCAGGAAACAGGTTCCAGAGAATTTCAACTTTCCTCTCCAAAGTGGCGGAGAAGCCGGATTTTATGTAGTTTTCGAGCTTATACTCGGTTACGGTACATCTATTATTCTGTACGAATTTCAAGAATTCCTCTTTTCCCTTTGCTCGGACTAGATCATCTGGATCAGTGCCCGGTGGCAATGGAATTACCCGTGAATCAATCCCCTCTTTATGCAAAACTTCCAGTGCTCGCAGGGTTTCTCGCTGCCCCGCTTCGTCCCCGTCATACATCACCAGCACGGTTTCGGTGAATCTCTTGAGCAGTTTAGCCTGCTCCCGGGTAAAAGCGGTCCCCAGTGTGGCAACCACGTTCGCAATTCCGTGCTGGTGCAGCGATAAACAGTCCATATACCCTTCTACGAGTATCACCTCAGAAGTGGCTCTAATGGCTTCACGCCCGTGGTACAATCCAAACAGGTGAAAACGTTTCGAAAAAACCCTGTTCTCCGCTGAGTTTAAGTATTTTGGGCCTTCACCATCAATGAGCCGTCCACCAAAACCGATTACCCGCCCGCTTAAATCGTGTATAGGAAATATTATGCGGTTTCGCAAGAAATCAATATACAAATCAGCCTTGCGACTTCTTTTTACCAACCCCGATTCGGTAATGGCTTCAATCGAGAAGCCCTTCGCCAGCAGGTGTTCCTCCAACTGGCGCCAGTCGTCGGGTGCGTATCCCAGATAGAACTTTTCCACGGATTCCAGACTCACGTTACGCTGAATCAGATAATCCATGGCTATCCTTCCATAATCACTTACCAGAAGTTTATGATAGAACCTGGCAGCCTCCTGATTAATCTCGATAATGGTGTTATCCAGGATATCTTTCGAAATGGATCGTGAGATCTGGTAGTGACTGATATCGATTCCGGCTTTACCGGCCAGGTACTGCAAAGCCTCCCGAAATTCAAGCTTGTCGTGGTTTTTGAGAAAAGTAAAAACGTTACCACCCTGGTGGCAGCCAAAGCAATAAAAAAGCTGCCTCTCTTGAGAGACTGAAAACGAGGGGGTCTTTTCAGAATGAAAAGGGCAGAGTCCCCAGTACCGGTTACCGCGCCGGCTTAACTCCACTCTTTCACCGATTATATCCACAATGTCGATGCGTGATTCAATCTCTTTTATTAGTTCATCATCACGGCCGCCGTTCATCCCTCTCCCCCTTCAGGTCGGATCATTCACCCGAGATCGGCTAATGGCGATGGCAGCAAGTGGCTGTTAAAAAACCTTATGGCGTACCGGTCAGTCATGCCGGCGACGAAATCTGCCGCCGCTCTTTCTACTGCCAGATTCTGACCTTGCTCACGGCCCAGAAGTTCCGGTTTATCCAGAACCAGCTGATATATCTTTTCAATGATGAACCGGGCCTTGCGTTCCTCTTGCTGGGCTTCGATACCCATGTACACCACACTGAATAAGAAATCCCTGAGTTTTGAGGTAGCCTCCCCAACCTCACTGCTCATGGCTACCCTTGGCTTTCCCAGACTGTTTACAATGGTGTCCCGAACCATGGTATTGATCCGTTTACTGTGCTCACGACCCAGCAGTTCCACACACTCACGGGGCAGTTCATCGTAGCTGATCTTTCCAGCCCGCAGCGCATCATCGATGTCGTGGTTTATATATGCTATGCGATCCGAGATCTTTACCACCATTCCTTCCAGGGTCTCAGGTTCAGCCTCACCCGTGTGTTTAAGTATGCCGTCTCGAACCTCATAGGTAAGGTTTAAGCCCTGATTGCCTTCCAGAACATCAACTACCCGGAGGCTCTGCTCATAGTGACGAAACCCTCCTGGCAGCAGATCGTTTAAGGCGTGTTCCCCGGCGTGTCCAAATGGGGTATGCCCCAGATCATGTCCCAAAGCAATAGCTTCCGTCAGATCCTCGTTAAGCCGCAAAGCCCTGGCAATGGTGCGTGCAATCTGAGCCACTTCCAGGGTATGAGTAAGTCTGGTCCGGTAGTGATCACCCTCCGGGGCAATAAACACCTGGGTTTTATGCTTCAGACGCCGAAAGGCCTTGGAGTGAATAATTCGGTCGCGATCCCGTTGGAAATCAGTTCG
>JBLNCH010000261.1:0-2848 GCA_050260485.1 Bacillota bacterium
CCTTGACCAGATGGATCTGATTGAATGCAACGAGGCTTTCGCCGCCCAGACCATTTCCGTCGAGAGAGGCCTAAAATGGGACCGCCGCAGGCTCAACGTTAATGGCGGGGCGATTGCCCTGGGCCATCCTCTGGGAGCAACTGGAGGAAAACTGACCGCCACCATAATCTATGAACTCAAGAAAAGACAGGGCAGATACGGACTGGTTACCGCTTGTACCGGCGGGGGTATGGCGGTAGCTACGATCATCGAGAATATCCAGTAGCAAATCTTTCGGCGTATTCATCAATCGAGAATGAAATAAACCAGTTTGATGCAGCGGTACTCCGGCAAAAACCGACAGGCTCTGCGAACAGAAAACAGCATGATGTGAAAAAACTTGCGCAACGCTTACAAGCTGAAATCCAGTGGTATTCGGTCAATCAAAATAACATCGCATTGGAGAGGAGACGGAGATATGGGGTTTGATTTCACCTATACCGAGGACCAATTGGCATTGCAGAGGACCCTCCGCAAGTTCGTGGAGAACGAAATGGTACCGGTGAGAAAACAGTATGACGAGTCGGAAGAGTTTCCTTGGGAAGTAATCCGCAAGATGCAGGATCTGGGGCTGAACTGTATCGTTGCTCCAGAAAAGTATACCGGGATGCCTTTTGATAACGTGACGGTAAGCATGGTAGTAGAGGAGCTCAGCCGGGGATGTGCTGGAATGACTCTGGGGGTTTTGGCCAACTACCTCGCTTCAGAACCGGTATTAATTGCCGGAAACGAGGAACAGCAGGACTGGTGGTTTACCCGGGCCTGTGACGAGGGTAAGCTGCAGGCCTTTGGTCTCACTGAACCCGGCGCGGGATCGGATGTATCCGGGATCTCCACCACCGCCAGAAAGGATGGGGATTATTACATCCTGAACGGTACCAAGTGCTTTATTACCAATGGGGGAGTTGCTGACCAGTACGTAGTAATGGCCACCCTGGACCGCAGCCTGCGCCACAAGGGCACGGTATTTTTTATTGTGGATCGTGAGTGGGAAGGTGTCTCCGTGGGCAAAGAGGAACACAAGATGGGAATCAGGTGTTCCAACACCACTGAGGTTATCCTGAATGATGTCAAGGTACACAAGAAATGGCGCCTGGGAGAAGAGGGGGAGGGATTCAAGATTGCCATGCAGACCCTGGATGCCTCACGTCCCATGGTAGGTGCCATGTCGGTGGGAATTGCCCAGGCAGCCTATGAGTTTGCCCGTGATTATGCCGGGCAGAGGGTGCAGTTTGGGGTACCTATCGCGGGGTTCCAGGCCATTCAGTTTATGCTGGCTGATATGGCCATGAAGATCGAAGCAGCACGGTTGCTGGTACAGAAGGCCAGTTACATGCTGGATAAGGGGATTCCTGCCAGTCAGGTATCATCATTTGCCAAGTGTTTCGCCGGTGACATATGCATGGAAGTTACCACTGATGCGGTGCAGATCCTGGGAGGCTATGGCTACTCCCGTGAATACCCGGTGGAGAAAATGATGCGTGACGCCAAGATTATGCAGATATTCGAAGGAACAGCCCAGGTTCAGAGAGTTGTTATCGCCAATAATATACTGCGTGGTCAGGCATGATCGGCACTCTACCATCAGACATTCATCTTAAAATCTAACAATTTGGAAAATTCCGTTATAATTGCCACGACGAAAAAACGCGAAAAAGAGAGAAAATGCGCCTCTGAGGGGGCGCATTCTCATATTTATACTCAGAATGAAGCATATAGGGGGACAGTAATTGTTCACTTAATCACAAAGGGATGTTACTATATAATAAAGTATGTCAAAAAGTGTCGAATATACGAATCGCTGACCTAAAGTTACCATACAGTGAATCGAACAATCGTTAACCAAACCACACAACCAGATTGGAAAGGATGACATTAGTGGCGATTCCAGCTGCAGACATTAACAAATGGCAGTACCAGCAAAAGCTTACGACTCCAGATGAAGCTGTAAAATTGGTGGAGTCAAATACCAGAGTCCGTTACAGCGAATTTGTAATGTTCCCAGATCTGCTGGACGAAGCCCTGGCCAAACGGGTTAATGAATTAGAAAATGTTGATATATCAGGAACCTGTTTTTCTAAGGTGCCCAAAGTGGCGTTAGCGGACCCCTCCCGGGAACATTTTTACCTGACTGACTGTCATTTTGGCGGTGTTGCCCGGAAATTACATGATCAAAACCTGTGCAATTATGTCCCCCTCACCTATCACGAAGCGCCGCGTTGGGCTCGGAAATACTGGGATGTTGATGCGGCGCTTCTGCTGGTAGGTCCTATGGATTCAAAGGGCTACTTTAATCTCGGGGTTTCAAACTCGGTGACCCCGGCGGTTATCAGCAAGGCCAAAAAGATCATTTTGGAGGTCAATAATACTATACCAACCTGCCTGGGAGGTAACCAGGAATCGATTCATATCTCTCAGGTGGACGCCATTGTTGAGGGTAACAATACCCCGTTGCAGCAGATACCTACTCCTCCACCTACTGAGACTGATATCAAGATTGCCGAATGGATCATGAAAGAGATCGTGGATGGGGCCTGTATCCAACTGGGTATCGGTGGCCTGCCGAATGTCGTGGGTAAAATGCTTGCTGATAGTGACCTTAAGGACCTGGGTGTTCATACCGAGATGTTGGTAGACTCCTATGTTGATCTTTATCTTTCGGGGCGGGCTAATGGTTCAAGGAAGAGCATTGACCGCCACAAGATGGTCTATACCTTTGCCATGGGCACCAACAAACTGTATGAGTTTCTGGATAATAACCCGGCCTGTGCCATTTATCCCGTAAACTATACCAACGATCCTAAGATAA
>JBLNCH010000262.1:0-3465 GCA_050260485.1 Bacillota bacterium
GGGGGCGACCTCTCGACCCGAAAGCCTTACCGCATGGCTCTGGTATACCTTTATTCCGCCCTGGGTGAGAGGGGACTTAACTGGGCTGAGCGTCTCCTGACTGATTTGAGCCATCAAGAAATGACACTGCTAACCACACGGATCGGACCTGGCACCCGGGAACCCCTTACCTCCTCCTGCGGCCGCCTGTTTGATGCGGTAGGAGCCGCCCTGGGTGTATGCGGGATTAATCGGTATGAGGGACAGGCAGCCATTGAACTGGAGGCTTGCGCTGATCCGCATGAAACAGGGAGCTACGGATTTAGCCTGGAGAAACAAGGGGATTGCTGGGTGATGGATCTTATACCCATGTGGTCTGAACTGATGAATGACATTGAAAAATCCTGCCGGTTGGAGAGCATGGCGATGAGATTTCACCTGACTCTGGTCAGGATGTTCTTATCCACCTTACTCAATATCAGGGATGAAACCGGCTTGAATAGAGTAGTCCTGAGCGGGGGAGTTTTCCATAACCAGATATTGCTGATGAATCTGATAGAACAGTTGTCCAGCCAGGGGTTCATGGTGTATCATCACCAGAAGGTACCGCCGGGTGATGGCGGTATATCACTGGGGCAGGCTGTTATCGCCAGTGAGGTGAGCAAGTAATGTGTCTGGGAGTACCAGGTAAGGTTATTGAACTGAAGGAAAAACATCGGGCAGTTGTAGATGTAAATGGCAACCAGACCGAGATAAGTGTCCGGCTGACCCCGGATGTCGAACCCGGTCAGTATGTTCTGATTCATGCAGGTTTTGCCATGGAGATCATTGATGAGGAGGCCGCGCGGGAGACCATGTATTACTTGCAGGAGGTACTCCGCTATGCCGAATTATAGCCAGGCCTTGTTGCAGACAATCAAAGCGGAAACCCGCAACATCTCTTTGATGGAGGTGTGCGGCACTCACACCATGGCCATCGGCCGCAGCGGAATCCGGGAACTGCTGCCCTCCAACATCAAACTGCTGTCCGGCCCAGGCTGCCCGGTATGTGTGACCAGCCAGGGAGACATTGACGCTGTTATCGAAATGGTGAGGTTAAATGATATCATTCTCCTCACCTTTGGTGACATGATGCGGGTTCCGGGGACCCGGAGCAGCTTACAGGAGGAACGCAGCCGGGGGGCTGATATCCGTATTGTGTACTCGCCATTGGATGCGCTGAGGGTGGCCCGGGAGAACCCGAAACGGGAAGTGGTTTTTCTGGGCATCGGCTTTGAGACCACAACCCCGGCAGTGGCGGCTACCCTGGAGGAGGCCCGGGAAGAACGTCTAACCAACTTTTCGGTGTTTTCCTTGCATAAACTTGTACCCCCGGCCCTGGAAATCATCTTCTCTGACCCTGAAATCCAGGTGGATGGTCTGATCTGCCCCGGGCACGTATCGGCTGTAATCGGTATACGGCCTTATGAGACATTGGCAGCTAAATACGGGAAGCCCTGTGTTGTAACCGGATTTGAACCCGTGGACATACTGGAAGGAATTGTTATGCTGGTTAAGCAGTTGCAGAATTTTCAAGCTAAAGCGGAAATACAGTACCGGCGAGTAGTCAGAGCGGACGGCAACCAGGTCGCACTCGATAGCATTAACCGGGTGTTTGAGGCTGTCCCGGTGCGCTGGCGCGGATTGGGGATAATCCCGGACAGCGGGCTGCGGTTGCGCCCGGAGTATTCCGATATGGACGCCCGCCTAAGACTTAAAATACCCGAAGTGGAGGAGATCCCGATTAAGGGCTGTGCCTGTGGAGCGGTTTTAACCGGAAAAATTCTTCCTACCGACTGTGCCCTTTTCGGACAGGCCTGCACCCCTTTAAAACCAGTGGGACCTTGCATGGTATCCCAGGAAGGCTCCTGCGCCGCCTATTATCGTTATATACCGGGGAAGGAAGGGACCAAATGAAAACTGACCGCGTACTGATGGCCCATGGTAGTGGCGGATTGATGAGTCAGCGACTAATTGATGAAGTATTTAAAACCGCCTGGAATAATGAAATCCTGGAGAGCATGCTGGATGGAGCCGTATTCGATATAACCGGTGGCCGGCTGGCGATGTCGACGGATTCATTTGTCATCACCCCGCTCTTCTTTCCCGGAGGAGACATCGGCAAGCTTTCCGTCTGTGGAACGGTTAACGACCTGGTGGCCTGTGGGGCCAAACCCCTTTACCTGTCCGCAGCCTTCATAATAGAGGAAGGTCTGCCCATTTCGGACCTCCGGCAAATCGCCAGGTCTATGGCCCAAACCGCCCGAGAGGCCGGAATAAAGCTGGTTACCGGTGATACCAAGGTAGTGGAAAAGGGGAAGGCTGATGGGGTATTTATCAATACCACCGGTATCGGGCTGATTCCCGAGGGGATTGATTACCGGCCGGCACAGATTAAGCCGGGGGATAAGATAATCATAACCGGTCAGATTGGCGATCACGGCCTGGCAGTCCTGGCGCAGAGGGAAGGTTTGAGCTTCAACACTCCCGCCTTAAGTGATTGTGCCCCTCTTTATCAGCTGGGGGAGATTATCCAAAAATACGGGGACGCCATCAGGTGCATGCGTGATCCCACCCGGGGCGGACTGGCTACGGTTCTGAACGAGATTGCGGGCCAGGCTGGAATGGGCATACGGGTCAAAGAGGCGGATATCCCGGTGTCATCGGTAGTGCGGGGGGCCTGCGACATGCTGGGGATGGACCCGCTTTATATGGCCAATGAGGGTAAGATGGTGATTTTCGCCTCACCCGAGTCGGCTAGTGATATATGCGCTGACCTTCGCCGGCTTCCCCAGGCGAAGGGGGCTGCCATAATCGGCTCCGTGAGTTCTAAACCAGCCGGAATGGTGCTGATCGAAACTGAGCTGGGTGCCCAGCGAATACTGGGAATGCTGGAGGGCGAACATGTGCCCCGGATATGCTAAAGGTAGGTTTCTTTTTATGAAGATAACCGGTATTTCAACCCGGCTGCGGCCCGTTGATGGTTACCTCCGAACAGGCTCTTGTGTCGACTGAGTGACTCTTCAATATGCAGGTATGCTCCCGTATTCTTTATGTTATTGCGGAAATGTGGAGCAGTTCTCTCTTTTTCAGCATAAGATAAAGCGTATATCTGGAAAAGAAAGGAGGATTTACCTGTGAAAGGGAAGAGAACACTACGGTTAGAAGACTTATTTCATCTGAAAGAAAAAGATAAATTCCGTTCAAAGGATTCATTTCATCGGGAAAGAAAGGAAAAATTCCGGTCAAAACATCCATTTCATCGAAAAAGGAAAAGAAAATTCCGGTTAAGCGATTTTTGCATGGAGGAAAAAGGAACATTCCGGCTGATAAATTCATTTCCTCCGGCGGGATCAGATGATGTACCCCGTACTGAGGCCGGGCTGATTCAGCTGCGTTTCAGTCAGGATGTTGTGAGCCATCCCAAAGTATGGGAACATAATAAGA
>JBLNCH010000263.1:0-2570 GCA_050260485.1 Bacillota bacterium
ATCGACGTTACCAATAAGGCAGTAGAGGAAACATCCAGTAAAATCCTTGAAATATATTATAGGGGGTTAAGTCATGTCTAAGAAGTATGTTTACCTGTTTGACGAAGGTGGCGATGGCCGGGGCAAGGAACTGCTTGGAGGCAAGGGAGCCAATCTGGCAGAGATGACCAGAATCGGTTTGCCGGTCCCCCCTGGGTTTACCATCAGCACCGAGGCCTGCAACGAGTATTATCGGAACGGCAACCAGTTGCCGGCTGGACTTCTGGATGAGGCCCGGGCGGCACTGAAGAAGATAGAGGATAAGACCGGTAAGAGATTCGGTGATAAGGGAAATCCTTTGCTGGTGTCGGTGAGATCGGGAGCCGCCATATCAATGCCGGGTATGATGGACACCATCCTCAACCTGGGATTAAACGACGATACGGTTGAAGGTTTGGCCAGTCTGACCGGCAATAACCGGTTTGCCCGCGATTGCTACCGCCGCTTTATTCAGATGTTCAGTAATGTGGTTTTAGATGTCGAGCATGGGTTGTTCGACTCGGTGATGGAGCGTTACAAGAAACGGCTCAACCTTCAGTTTGATTATGAGATCCCTGAGGACAAACTGCTGGATATCATCAGAGAATATAAGGAAATTGTAAGCCGGGCCACCAACCGCGAGTTTCCCCAGGACGTGCAAACGCAGCTGGAAATGGCTATTATTGCGGTATTTCAGAGCTGGAATACCCCGCGGGCCAAAGTCTACCGCAAGGCTAACAAGATCTCGGATGATCTGGGGACAGCGGTCAATATTCAGTCTATGGCTTTCGGGAACATGGGTACAGACTCCGGTACCGGCGTAGCATTTACCCGCAACCCGTCAACCGGTGAGCGCCAGCTTTATGGTGAATTCCTGGTTAATGCACAAGGGGAGGATGTGGTGGCCGGGATCCGCACTCCGTTTCCGATCAGCAAACTGAAGGAGGAGCTGCCGGACATATATGAACAGTTTGTGCAGACCTGTAATACTCTGGAGCGGCACTACCGAGATATGCAGGACGTCGAGTTTACAGTGGAAAAGGGCAAGCTCTACATGCTGCAGACCCGTACCGGCAAGCGCACGGCCCGGGCGGCGGTAAAGGTAGCCTACGATATGGTACAGGAGGGTCTGATCTCCAAAGAAGAGGCCTTGCTGAGAGTTGAACCGGAACAGCTGGATCAGCTGCTGCACCGTCAGATTGATCCCCAGGCCCAGCTTGAGGTTATCGCCCGCGGGCTTCCGGCTTCTCCGGGGGCAGCTTCGGGCAGGGTGGTTTTTGATGCGGATGAGGCTGAAAAGGCAGGCAATGAAGGCGAAAAGGTTGTTCTGGTCCGCAACGAGACCACCCCGGATGACATTCATGGCATAATTAAGGCCCAGGGCGTATTGACGGCCCGGGGTGGAATGACCAGCCACGCGGCGGTGGTTGCCCGGGGGATGGGTAAACCCTGTGTTTGCGGCTGCGAAGCCTTGAGAATCAACGCCGAGGCGGGCGAATTGGCGGTTAACGGAAAACTGATAAAAAAAGGCGATATCATCTCCATTGACGGTTCCACCGGGAATGTGGTTCTAGGCGAGGTTCCCATGATTGACCCTACCTTCAGCATCGAATTTGAGACCCTGCTAAAATGGGCCAATGAGGTCAAACGCCTTGCGGTGCGCGCCAACGCTGATACCCCTGAGGACGCCCGGAGGGCCAGGGAATTTGGCGCCGAGGGCATCGGGTTGTGCCGTACCGAGCACATGTTTATGGCCCAGGAACGCCTGCCCATTGTGCAGGAAATGATAATGGCTGAAACACTGGCCGACAGAGAAAAAGCCCTGGCCAAACTGCTTCCATTTCAACGGGAAGACTTTTATGAAATCTTAAAGGTGATGGAATCCCTGCCGGTAACCGTCAGGCTGCTGGATCCACCGCTGCACGAATTCCTTCCGGACGACAAGGAACTGATGCTGGAGATAGCGGAACTAAGATTCCAGGGCGGCAACGCCAAATTGATAGAAGAGAAAGAGTTCCTGCTTAAGAAGGTTGTCAGCCTGCACGAGTTTAACCCCATGCTGGGACACCGCGGTACCCGCCTGGGAGTTACGTATCCCGAAATATACCGTATGCAGGCCCGGGCCATTTTTGAGGCAACTGCGCAGTTGAAAAAAGAGGGCGTCAATGTACTGCCCGAGGTGGAGATCCCGCTGGTCATGGATATTAACGAGCTGGCAGCCATGAAGCAGGAGGTTATCAGCGTATATGAGGAGGTTGTCCGAGAAACCGGAACCCCGTTCGAATTCAAGGTTGGGACCATGATCGAGCTGCCCCGGGCCTGTGTGCTGGCTGATGAGATTGCTTCGGAGGCCGAGTTCTTCTCCTTTGGCACCAATGATCTTACCCAGACCACCCTGGGATTCAGCCGTGATGATGCTGAAGGGAAGTTCATTCCCATATACATTGAAAAGAAGATAATCAAAGACAATCCTTTCGCGGTTCTCGACCGCCAGGGTGTGGGAAGTCTGATGAGGATGGCAGTGGAAAAAGGCCGTCAAACCAGGCCTGAAC
>JBLNCH010000264.1:0-5305 GCA_050260485.1 Bacillota bacterium
TTCAGGAGGCTTAAGACGACTGCCGACTAAGGTGGGACAGAGAACCTGTCAGACGGTATGAAAACTCGGTGTGAGACTATTCAATAACATAAATTGGTCAGGAAGTTATGCAGGAGATGAAACAACTTAATAATTATAAAGGCGAAAGTGCAGGATAAAAGAGAGGCGATTCCCGTCGGTTCGGGACATCTTAAACTCGTCACGAAAGTACAAAAGCCCCCGGAACGAATCATCTTCGACCGGGAGCTTTGCACGCTATGGCAAGTTTCTTCGATGTATCCTACTTGCCTTTTTTCTTGGCGATTTCCTCATCCCTCAGGATACGGCGCAAAGCCTTGCCAACTGCAGATCTGGGCAGTTCGGGGCGGAATTCAATCATCTTCGGTACCTTGTAAGCGGCCATTTTTTCGCGGCAGAATGAGATGATTTCTTCCTCTGTCGCTGTTACTCCAGGTTTGAGTTGGATAAAGGCCTTTAAGGTTTCGCCACGATACTCATCCGGAATTCCGACACATATAACATCTGCTACTTTAGGGTGACCCATGATGGCGCGGTCAACCTCTTGCATGTAGATATTGAACCCGCCGGCAATTATCATGTCCTTTGTGCGGTCCACGATGAAAATATAACCATCCTCGTCCTGGTAAACCACGTCCCCGGTATGAAGCCATCCATCCTCGGTTAGCTGTTTGGCAGTTTCTTCCGGATTATTCCAGTATCCCATCATTACATAGGGCCCTTTAACTAATAGTTCACCGGGAGTTCCCTGGGGAACATCCTCTCCGGTTTCGGGATCAATGATTCTTATATCCATGTTGGGAACTGGAACACCTACGCTCAGGGGCTTCTTAAGGCCAAAGTCAGGATTACTTAGGCCGACGGAGGTGGTTTCGCTCATGCCCCAGCCCTCTGAATAGTACACATTCATGTCCAGCAGCTTGTTGATCAGCTCTACCGGACAGGGCCCCCCGCCATTGCCCACAAAGGTGAATTTCTTTCCGAGTTCCATGCTCTGGGCTCTGGGGTGATTGAAAATAGCGGTCAACATTGTAGGTACGGCTCCAAAATAGGTGATATCATCGAATTTTTCTAGGGTGTCAAGAACTTCGTTAATTTCGAAACGCGGGAGGATGATCTGGGTTGCCGCCGAGTATATGCACCAGCTCATCTGGCAGACTTCGCCGTAAATATGATAGTAAGGTAATACACAAAAAGCTTTGAGTCTTTCAACCGGAATGTTCGCGACTATATTGTTGCCATATATCGCACATTCGTAAATACCGGCTACCAGGTTGGCGTGCGAGAGGGTTGCTCCCTTGGGAGTTCCGGTGGTTCCTCCGGTAAACTGGATCACTGCGGGATCATTCCTTGTAACTCCGGTTCTGGGCTTCGATGTATTGGAACAGCCATCCAACAGCTGCGAAAAATGGTACCATCCTGGTTCCAAACCCAGACTATCCGGTGTGCTTACTCCGGAGTGATCAATGAAATCGGAGAGTTTGGTTATGATTACGTTGGGTATGTCAACCTTTTTGGTCAGGGCTTTGATGTTGGGAATACACCCTTCAAAGGTGATCAGGGTGGTTAACCCAGTATTCTTCGTAATGAACTCCAGCTCTTCAACCGGATACATGGGGTTCATGTTGGTTACGATAGCGCCGGCAGTAAGAGTGCCCCAGAAAGCTATATTGAATTGAGGGCTGTTGGGCAGAAGTAAACCTACCCGGTCTCCCTTCTTAACCCCAATCTTAATCAGGGCGTTGGCGAAACGGATAACCAGCATGGCCAGATCCCAGTAGCTGGTTTCGGTTCCGTAAAACCACATGGCGGTTTTATTCGGATGGTTGTTAGCTGTATTGAAGAGTAATTCATATACTGGCCATTGTGGGAAGTTTATCTCCGGTGGTACCAGGTGATCATAATGCCTGATCCATGGTCTCTTTTTGTAAAGCTCTGGATACATATTCTCGTGTGAATACATGTTTGCCATTGACTATTGACCTCCTCATCTTGCTTTGAATGAGTACAGTGTTGCTACGTACCTGGTTGAGACGCAGTTATGCTGCTTTTCGACAGCTTACCCGTTGCAATCGATTTGTTGTTTCCAAAAACCCTTGCAGAAACTCAGGAAGGAACAAAGAAGGAAAATAGGAGCAAACAAGTGGGTTGATAAATCTGTTATATGGAAAAGCTCATTAAATAACAATGGATCGCTACGCTTACCCCCCTTTTATGACCAGTGTTGTTGTGAAACATAATTAACTTACTATGGCCCAATAAGAATGCATATTAGTCCGCGATTATGCTCCGTATCCTTGTTCCTATAAATCTACTTTCTACATTTTTCGAAAAATTCCCCCCTGTACGAAAGAATTTTGTAAATGAAATGAAAACAATTCTTAGAAAATACTTATCATTCACCGATCTGGGGTCAAACAAGGATTAGGGAAAATGCAAATCTTGCTGACTCTGGGCAACACTGTTTAAGGGATAAGACGAATCATACCAAAAGCTCCATAACTCCTAGCCTTTATTTGCCGATTGGATTGATAGCGGGGAAACAGCGCCTCACCGTTAAAATGTTATATACTCTCTATTTGGATTCGATCCGAAATCTGCTTCTTCCCACATTAAAAAAGCCAGTCAAATTCTCTATCTTTTTCGTCCCCTGAAACATGCGAAAAGGGAGGCAGTCCTGGAAATCCGTGAAGTAATGGTTTCTTGCAACAAAAAAAAACAGGATTAATGTGTATCCCGTACCATTTTGAAGTGGTACGGGATACTTTAGGGATCTGCTTATTAACAAATCTTTTTATGTTCTATAACAATTTTTTTAATTGAGGTTAACCTTTGACATGCGGAAAATATACTGGGCGGCATCAGCCCTGCTTACCGTCGCGGTAGGGGAGAAGTTGGAACCCTTGCCCTCCATGATTTGGTATCCTTTTAGAATTGCAGCATAACCAATGAAGCTATCGCCTTTCTTGATGTCTTTGTAATAGTTTACATAAATGTCCTGGAGCCGGGCCACCTGTTCCAGATTCAGATAGCGGATTATGATCCGACCGGTAGTTGCGCGATTAAGGGCCGTGGTTGGAGCGAGGTCTTCAGTTAACCAGCCGCGGGATTTTGCGCTCTTCAGGACCTCAGCATCATCCAGGTCATAAACCCCTTTATTTCCATCACGGGCTAGGATGAGTGCCCGCAGGAAAGAAACCAGCGTAACCGGTTGATTGGGTTTGAAACTGTTTCCATACTCCCGGAAGAAGCCCATCTGCCCCAGGATGTTGATTTCTCTCTGGCCAGGTATGCCGTTTAAATCATTAAAGGCCTCGGTGGCCGGAGGCTCAGGCAGCGGCTGACCAGCCCTGTTCAGCAGTTTTCCGGTGCGGGCGTCCAGCATCATATAAGAGCTGGAATCGAAATCGTTCCATGGTATGTATACCAGACGTACATCCTTGACTCCCGGGTCTGATGTCAGCTTGCAGTAGCATAATGTAAGGGGCAGCTGTTTAAGATAAGCCGCGACTGCTTGGGCATAGTTCATAATACCGGTAGGAGCCGGGAACTTAAGGTCCGGCCAGTTCAAGCTGTACTCAACGATTTCGCCGGTGATGGAATCGACGGTTACACTTATTCCGTGGTTAGTTACCGGGATATTGTTGACCAATCGGTTGTAGTTGAAATAGCTGGTAGGTGCCTGATCTTCAAGGATCGTTTGGGTCTCATTATCGGGGTCCAACCTGATGTACCTCGATTTCTCGGGTTGGACACGCTTTAAGAAGTCACGGGCTGTCTTTTCCAGCTCTTCCCGGCTTTTAGCCTTTTTCGCATCGAAGGAATCGCGCGGATAATCATAGAAGAAGGACTGGAGTTCTCCGGTTGATGCGTCTAAACGGGCGTAAACCCGGTAATCCTTGCCATTATCCTTCTTGATGAAGCTTACGTTCCAGCATCGGATTTGTGGCTGCCCGTATACTGCTTCCAGATTGGCACTGCGCAGCGACATGTTCTTGGCCGCCGGAACCCATTGGAACACGATCTCACAGGCCTCCTGCTGGGTGAGAAGATTCGCATGCTTGATAATCTCTTCCTGTTCCTCGGGAGTTAGCTCCACGTTTGCTGCCTGATCCGCCAAAGCTGCCCTCTTTTCCATGTTTGCTCCGGCACCAGCGTAAATATCTAACCCTTCCAGGTACTGCCCTGAAGGGATGATGAAGGGTTTACCGGTGTTGGCGTCAATCAGCCCTCCGGACTTATGGGTAAGGCGGTAAACCAGTACCGGTTCCGCTGTTTTATCCAGGCTCAATGGCAGGTACTGTGGAGCTACCAGGTACTGCAGTTCAAACATACCCGCATCCTTGAATGCCTGTTGGGCATGAGACGCGGATACTACCCGGGCTGCGGACGGGAAACTGGTACTGGTACAGTTGAGTTGATATGAGACCACCTTCCCCTTGAATTTATCCACTCTTACAACTGCCCTCTCACCTCGCACAGGTATGTTGCCGACCACCCTCTGCCAGTAAAAAGTGTAATTGCCCATCCCGTAGTAGGTGTTTTCCGACTGTTTAAGGGGGGAGACCAGGCGTAATTCACTCATGCGACCGGGGACAATCCTTTTTAGAAACGATTCCGCTATTTTGGCGGCCTCCTCAACTGAGCATGAGGGGATACGGACCGCAGGATTTCTATCGACATCGGGTTGATATAGATCCATAGCCGTGATTTCACCAGTATTTGCATTAATGTCGACACTAAAACTGCCTCCGGCATCACCAGCGGCTCTCCAGTTCAAGGACCAGGTAGGATTGTTGTCGTAATCGCTGAACTGCGACGTGAAATCAGTATATGACAACGGGATCTCAAACTTGAGCTTGGCGGTCTCAATTGCCTTTTGCAGGGTAATCGGCGGTTGCTTGGCCGGGGCTGGCATTGGCAAGATGGTTACGAGGAAGGAAACTGCCAGCAGGAGGATAAGGGTACGATTGATGGTCTTCAAGTCAAATGACACTCCTTTCTTTCCTTATACAAACTATATACGTTGCATAAAAAGGTATAATTTCACTGCAGAAAGAAAATTAAGCAGCGGGATATAACAGACAGGATTGAAAGCCTGGGTTATTCGGTTCCTGCGCAGAAGATAAAACTGCGTGTTGAAGGTGTGAGTTGTGCCGCATGTTATTAAACCTGATTATTGCCGGGGCAGCTATGGCTTTAAGCTCGGTGTCGGTGGTCTCAAACGCCCTGCGGGCTAAAAGATTGAGGTTGACATAATCTCCTCTTTTATCATGGCTGCAGGTGC
>JBLNCH010000265.1:0-2609 GCA_050260485.1 Bacillota bacterium
ACGCTACCCTCGATGGCCGCTGGCAGTGCGCGGTTTCCAACGTTATTGTCGAGCCCTGTCCCGAGGTGGAAATCGGGAGTGGGGTAGTAGCGGTGATTCATTACCGGGAATTGCCGTAAACCCGGCTGCAAATAGATGAAGCCTCCGAACTGCCTTTTGTCGCCAGCATAATCCGGTCCCATCTCGATCAGAATAAGTCCAACACCATTAGGATGAACCCTGTGAATAATCCTCCTAAATCCTTGCTGCAGCTTTTTTCTATGCATAAAACCGGCTGGGAGTGCTTGGCATGCAGGATCCGAAAATACATGTTAAGCGGGGGTTAATCACGGGGATTTCAGAAGGAGGATAACATGAAAAAGATAATGGGGCCAATCATGGATAAGAAGGATTTCATGAGCCATGGAGTATTTGACAAGGAGCCTTATGAAGGCCTGCTGATCAGTGCCCGCCCGGATGGAAAGCTGGATATCGGGATTCAGCTGACGCAGGATACCGTCCTCAAGGTTGATGAGGCCTATGGTGAGGAGGTAAGAGACAAGATCGCCCAATGGACGCCGCAAATCCTGGCCATCCAAAAGCAATGGGGCGAGACACCTGATCTCCAAAACTACGACGGCTAGCAGGATGGAGGTGAAATCACCTCCTTTTTTACGGGACTTCCTGGTGGTCTTGAGAAGTGCTCCTGTGATAATTCTCGGTCATTTTCAGAATGTTGATCAATTACACGACTTCCAAGAAACACGAATGGTCGGGATGACAGGATTTGAACCTGCGACCTTCTGGTCCCGAACCAGACGCGCTACCAAACTGCGCTACATCCCGACGCACTCTATATTCTAACACCACCAACGAGTTTAGGCAAGCGCAAGCAAGCATGCAACGTGCAGGCTTGCTTGCATTTGGATGTGGAGGCTACTGCTTAAGCGGGAGTTGGGATTTATAGCCTGTGAAAACATCGGCGGAATCGGCTATCTGAGCTGGAGATGCCAGATCGGCCTGGTATTCGCCAAGGTTGAACATCTCCTCAAAGAACCTGATCTGAATGGTCTGAAGCCGGGGTGTGCGCAAGTGGACTATCCTTCTGCTGTAACGCCCGGTGTTACTGCTGGATCATACTGGGATTCCTTCTCATGGGCTTATCCATGACAACATGTTCGATGGATAAGGGTTTGCCTTCCACCGTGATCTGGACCTGGGTGATGTTTTCTAATTCGGTCAGGGTATTGACTATGGAGTTGATGGTCATAGACTCCCCGGCAGCTCCCCCTGGATGCTTGGAGTGCATCTCCTGGGAGAAGTCGACATAAGCGGTACTGTCTTTAATCACGACCGAGCGGACAGTGGCTTCGGCCGGTATGGTCCGGCGGAGTTCACTGTTGCGGGGACCTTTGATCAACTCATTGACAATGGTTTTAATATAAGCTGCCTTGCTCAGGTTGCTCGGCACCGATATGGTTCTGGTTTCTGGAACCACCTTCGTGGCATCCTGGTTGGCAAAGTAGAGTGTGACGTTCCTTTTCACTTCAGACGGACCGGGCTTAGCCGGAGCAGTCGCTGAGGGTCGAGTTTGTTCGACCGAAGTTCCGGGTTGCATGGGGAAGGTCTTCATCCACCCCCGGGGCCTGCCACTGGGTCCTATCAACTCCTCGCCTTCAACCAGGATTTTAACCTCGTCAATCTCGTCAAACTGAGTCAGGGTGTTCACGAAGGCGCCTACCCCTAGGATTTCAGCCATGCTGCCACCGAAACGTGCAAAGTCATCATTGACATCGACGATCAGCTTGTCGCCCTGTTTTATCGTTCCATACACCCTGGTATTGGGCGAAATATTAACCCGGTAGTTGTCATTTTCCGGTCCTTTGATTAGCGCCTGCAGGACGGCGGTGTACTTGTCTTCCCCGGCCTTGATCGCAAGCTGCCTGTCTTCAGTAACCAGTCTCTCGTTATCCTCATCGGCAAAGTAGAGCTTGACCGTTTCTACTGTCTGTCCGGGTCGCTGGGGAGCCTTTTCCTGGTCTTGCGCACACCCGGTAAACAGGGAAGCCAGCGAAAGTACAGCCAATAACAGGGCTAAACGTTTAACCATTCAACTCACTCCTTTCTTGTCACTAGTATGCTCAAACCACCGCCAATCTTACATATAACTGGTAAGAATTATTAATGCGTCTTAATGACATAAACCCACAAGATTTCCTGAAGCATTTATAAGGTCAAATAATGTCACCTTAACACAATTAAGCAGAAGACCTGATTTTATGGGGTTGCGGATCTGGTGACTTATGGCCAAACCTTCCGATTTATTAAGGAAAGTTGATGAAATTCCCGGCCAGTTCGGGACAGTTGAGCAAGGAGATTATGAGGGTTATGCTCCAATGTGATGTGATTCCGGAAATCTAATTATGCTCGGGGGTTGTTGCCCGTGATGGGTTAAGGATTGATGGGTTGTAAGGCCTGAAAAGCTGAAACGGCGGCAGCCGCGCATTCCCGCGCGGTTGACCGCCGTTTTTGTTCCTGGGGTGCAGCCATCCCAAGCCTGGTTACCATAACCACTCCTGAAAGCCTGCGTTTTGGATCGAGGGAACTGTGGGTGAAGGTACGAGGAATTA
>JBLNCH010000266.1:0-4119 GCA_050260485.1 Bacillota bacterium
ATCATATGGGCCTGGCTTACAAAAAAGCGGCTGCGGTTAACTGGTGCCCTTCCTGTGCTACCGTCCTGGCAAACGAGCAGGTGGTGGATGGTGCCTGTGAGCGGTGTGAAACCGCCGTAGAGAGAAAGAACCTCGAACAATGGTTTTTCAAGATTACCGACTATGCTGATCGACTGCTTAATGACCTGGATCAGTTGCCGGGTTGGCCGGAAAAGGTCAAAACCATGCAGCGCAACTGGATCGGACGCAGCGAGGGCTGTGAATTCAGCTTTACCGTCAAGGATTCCCGTGAAAAGATTCCCGTGTTTACCACCCGCCCGGACACGGTTTTCGGAGTAACTTATATGGTGCTGGCTCCGGAACACCCGCTGGTTAATACCCTGGTGGAGGGAACCAGGTATGAGGCGGGAGTCCGTGATTTTGTGGATAGCATGAAGAATCTCAGTGAACTGGCCCGGACTTCGACTGAGGCCGAAAAACTGGGATTCTTTACTGGCAGATACGCTGTAAACCCCGTCAACGGCGAAGAGATTCCGATTTGGCTGGCCAACTATGTCCTGATGGATTACGGCACCGGAGCCATAATGGCCGTCCCTGCCCATGACCAGCGCGACTTTGATTTTGCCAGGAAGTACAACCTGGAAATCCGTGTGGTCATCCAGACTCCGGATGAAAAACTGCCCCTGGACGGATCTCTGACCGAGGCCTATACCGGTGATGGCGTGATGGTTAACTCAGGCAAATTCAACGGACTAACCAGTGAAGAGGGTAAGAACGCCGTCATCAAATTTATGGAAGCCAATAAGATTGGCCGCGGAACCGTAAACTACAAGCTGCGGGACTGGCTTATTTCCCGCCAGCGGTACTGGGGTGCACCTATCCCCATAGTATATTGCGATGAATGTGGTCCGGTCCCGGTCCCCTTTGAGGACCTCCCGGTTATTCTGCCGGAGGATGTCGAGTTCCGGCCCACCGGCGAGTCCCCCCTCAATTATGTTGATGAATTTGTTGAAACCACCTGTCCCACCTGTGGCAAACCGGCCAGGCGGGAAACAGATACCATGGATACTTTTGTGTGTTCATCCTGGTACTTTATGCGTTACGCCAGTCCTCACGCCGTCAACCGCCCGTTCCTTAAATCTGCGGTGGACTACTGGATGCCGGTTGACCAGTACATCGGCGGGGTGGAGCATGCCATCCTTCACCTGATGTACTCCCGTTTCTTCACCAAGGTGCTCTATGATGCCGGTATGCTCTCCTGTCAGGAACCTTTTACCAACCTGCTGACTCAGGGCATGGTCTTGAAGGACGGGGCCAAGATGTCAAAATCCAAAGGGAATGTCGTAAGCCCTGAAGATATAATTGACAAGTACGGTGCAGATACCGCCCGGCTTTTCATCCTCTTCGCCTCACCTCCCGAGCGTGATCTGGAATGGAGTGACCAGGGGGTTGAGGGGTGCCATCGCTTCCTTAACCGTGTATGGCGGCTGGTGGTTGACCTGGCAAGGTGGCAGGAGCAGGTGAAAGACCAGGGCACTGGATTAAATGAACGCGATAAGGATCTGCGTTACAAGGTGCATTACACCATCCGCAAAGTAACCGAGGATATTGAGAAGCGCTTTAACTTCAACACCGCCATCAGCGCCATCATGGAACTGGTTAACGCCATGTACCAGTACCGGGATAGCCTGGGGAAGAAGATGAATCCGACAGTGGTAAAGGAATCTCTGGAGACACTAATTGTGCTGCTGGCTCCGTTTGCCCCGCATATAGCCGAGGAATTGTGGGAAGGTACCGGTCACCAAGGCAGTGTTCACCTGCAGTCCTGGCTTACCTGGGACGAGGCCGCCCTGAGACGAAGCGAGATTGAAATGGTGGTTCAGGTAAACGGCAAAGTGAGGGACCGGATTCAGGTGCCAGCGGAGATTTCCAGGGAGGAACTGGAAGAGATGGCACTGGCTCTGGCCAGGGTCAAGGAAACCATTGGTAAAAAGCAGGTGGTCAAGGTGATTACCGTTCCTAAAAAACTGGTGAATATCGTGGTCAAATGAGTATGGAGTATAACGTCTTTCAAACCGATTGGGGTTTTGTCGGCCTGGTTGGCAGCGGTAATGAAGTCAGCTCCCTCATACTGCCTCTTCCGGCCAAGGATCTGGTTCTACGTTCTTTGGGCCAGACTAGAGAGGGGAAATTGGCATATAACCCTGTACTTTTTCCCCGTCTGACCGAGCAGTTGCAAGCCTATTTCGCAGGATACCGGGTGGATGAGTGGGCTTGTGAGCCGGACCTGAGCCTTTGCTCAGACTTTACTCGCCGGGTATTGCTGGCTACTGCTCTAATTCCCTATGGAGCAGTACAGACCTATGGCATGCTGGCCCAAAATGCGGGATGCTCTCGGGGGTCAAGGGCCGTTGGCCAGGCTCTTAAAAGAAACCCCCTCCCGATCATTATTCCCTGCCACCGGGTGGTGGCAGCCGGCGGCCTTGGAGGGTTTTCAGCACCGGGTGGTCTGGAAACCAAAAAAGCCCTCCTCAAACTGGAGGGACACGGTAAAAATTAAGTGGTCTTGAACTCCCGCTTCCGGCTGTGACCAGCTTCGTACTTTGTAGCTGCAACCAACAACAATGGCCCTCGGAAGCAACAGGGAGGGTCATTCTCCGTGCGACCTGATACTCTCATCAGGCCTGACTGGTTTTCAGCTTCACCACCGGTGCATCGCCCCACAGCCGTTCGAGTTGATAGTGCTCTCTCTCCTCCTGACGGAAGATATGAACCATGACACCGGAATAATCCAGTATAATCCAGCGTCCTTCATTAAAGCCTTCTCTTCGCAACGGTTTTTCTCCGTATTCCAGGAGTTGATCCTCAATTTTTTCGGCAATGCTCTTCACCTGTATCGTGCTGCGACCACTGGCGATAACAAAATAATCGGCCAGGATTGTCAAACCCCGCAGGTCCAGGACTACAATATCGGTGGCATTCCCTTCCTGAGCAAATTCAACTATTTTGGAGGCCAAATCTGAGCTGATACCTGTCGACATGTTAGTCCCCCTTTTTTTATCCACGAACATTCTACCACAGGGTTCGATCCCTTGGCAAAGCTGACAGCAGGCTATTTCGAACCAACACTGTCCGGGGGTGAATCAATCTCCCCTGGTCCATACAATAGCGCAGGGTTGACTCTATGGCTTGTATCACCCCCTGGTTGAGATCACGCCAAGCCAGGCAACGCAGCCGCTCGATTCCCGGGAAATCGCGTCCTGGTTCTATCATATCAGCCAGGAACAAAACCTTTTCCAGATCGGTCATCCCCACCCTTCCTAGAGTATGGTTCCTGACAGCGTCCAGGATCTCCTCATCGGTCAGACCCTGTTCCCGGGACAGGAGAAATGCTCCCACCGAAGCATGAAGCAGATCAGGGGACTGGGTTTCGACCTCATCTTCCAATAAATTATGCTCCCTGGCGAGAGCCAGCAGCTCGTACCCGGGTATGCCCTTGGCATAGTCATGGACAATACCGGCCAAACCGGCCTTATTTTCATCCAATCCAAATGCACGTGCCATTTCCCGGGCAACTGTTGCCACCCGCATTGAGTGCTGATACCGATTCTCAGAAAGTCTTGCTCTAATGATCTTTTCGGCTCTGATCTCGTCCATCAATCTACCCTGTTATCACCTGTAGCCAGGCATAATTCCCCGCATTTGCCCAGGAAACACTCCATCAAATTGTCTACCGGCTTGCGGAAATACATATTACCGGTAAATCCCGTTCTCATGTATGTAGGCCTCAACTTCAGGAACCAGCAGGTAGCGCACCGACCGGCCTCTTTTTATCCGGTCCCGGATTTCAGTAGCCGCGATATCAAGACCTGGAACCTCGAGAAAGAGTGTTCGCTGCCATACACCTGGTGACAGGGCGAGCAACTGTCTTTGTTCCTCAGGCAGTTCATAGCCGGGACGTGTTACTACCACCAGTTGTGTCAGCTTAACGAGCCGGTCTACACCTTTCCAGCCGTTTAACTCCAAAAAGGAGTCCGTCCCCATAATAAAGTAAAACTCGTCTTGCGGGTACAGGCTGTTGAAAGTTTCCATAGTGTCCACCGTGTAGCTGGTACCGCC
>JBLNCH010000267.1:0-8251 GCA_050260485.1 Bacillota bacterium
TCAGGGTGGCCAACACTAGGCCCTCACCACCGAACAGCGCGGTCTTGACATCGCCGGAGAACTGAACATCGTAATTCACTGTCTTCGTTAAGGCCACCAGACAGCCGGTATCCAATTTCAGCGTCTCCCCGGGTGCCAGTTCCCTCTTGATGATGGCTCCGCCGGCGTGCATGAAGACAAGCCCGTCACCCTCCAGCTTCTGCATGATGAACCCCTCACCGCCGAACAAGCCCACGCCGATCTTTTTCTGAAACGCGATGCCAATGGATACGCCCTTCGCCGCGCACAAAAAGGAATCCTTTTGGCAGATAAGTGTCCCGCCCACCTCGGTCAGGTCGACAGGGATCACACGACCGGGATAGGGAGCGGCGAAGGATACGCATTTCTTTTCATTACCGCGGTTGGTGAAGGTGGTCATGAAAAGGCTTTCACCTGTGATTGCGCGTTTGCCGGCCGAAACCAGCTTCCCCATTAGCCCCTTGCCCTCGTCGCGACTGGAGCCGTCCCCGAAAACCGTGTCCATCCGAATGGCGCTGTCCATATACATCATGGCACCCGCCTCGGCCACAACTGTCTCGCCGGGATCGAGCATGATTTCCACGAACTGTAAATCCTCGCCGTATACCTTAAATTCCACCTCGTCCGCCCTTTTCATCCGCGCCGCCTGTCCGCCGCCCGACTGGGCCGGCTGGCCGCACGAGGGGCAAAATTTTACTCCATCCTGCATCCGATTTCCGCAATTAACACAAAACGCCATGTGTATCTCCTCCCCTTTTTTAAAAATTTATTGACTTTAGTATTTGCTCAAAATCCGCAGCAAGCTTGTCAAGACTGTTGCTTGTTTCTACAAAGCGAATATATATTCCTTCTTTTTCCATCCGTCCTTAATGCTGCCAACGGAGCAGGCCTTGCCGTCATCCTATTTGTATGTGTAAAATCCGCTTTGTATGTGGAAAATCCTCCGCAGCTTTCAACAAATCGACATACAAATAATAATGGGCTGCAAATTCGCCGCCAATCCCGACGCGCTGGCATCGGGATTGGAATTGTCTGCGCTGGATGCTTTAGTTCGGCGTTTTCTCATAGGTTCTAACCGATAAAGCTATGGCTTGCTCCCTGGTTGCCATGCCATATCCGGCAGCCACCTGCGCCGGCGTGGTTGCCTTTGGCATAAAGTTGCCCTTCGCGTCGCCGGTTATAATACCGGTTTTGCTCATATATTTTGTCGCTTCAACCGCCCAGCTTGAAATGTACTTCTGGTCGGGAAAATCCTTAACGCCCGCTACGCTGTAATCCCCTTGAGGGTGAATGGCTTTAATTGTTCTGAACAGCATGGCCGCGCATTGCTCCCGGTTGATCAGCACTTTGGGGGAAAAGGCGGTTGGGGAGGTCCCCGCGGTGATACCGAGGTTATACGCCTTCAATATTTGCGGGTTGGATGTATCCCTAAAGGGATTCGGAGAAACCGGCTGGCTTTTTTGTCCCGTAACCTTTTCATACAGCAGAACGGCAAGCTCGCAGAATTCTTCCCGCGTAATGGGCCTTGTCAAATCGGCACCCTTCAATATATCGGGAATAAGTCCCAGGTCATTGGCTTTCTGTAGCTCGGACTTTGCCCACTCAGATGCTTTCTTGTAGAATGCGCCGGTACCGATAGTAGCAACATTTGAAAATGGACCGTATACCCAATGGTCTCCGGCGTCATCAGAATAAGCTAAATAGGCGTATCTCACCCGCAAATGATAGACATTTGCCTTGATATCGACAGTACCAGCCACACCGAGGTCCATAGGATCGCATTCAATGTTATCGGTTACATAATTTCCGGGTTTATCCGATTCTTCATCAAACGGAAGCGCATTCCCGTAAAGACTCTTGCCCTGCTCAGAGAGCCATTTTCCGTCACCGATCTTTATGTCAATCTGATACTCAGCACCCGCCTCTCCAAGTTCGAGGGCGTATCGCTGCAGTTCCCATATACTTTGGGGGTTCGCCCACTTAAGCGCAAAATAGGGTCTTCCATCTGGCCATTGCTTGAGCTCCACCGTCAGATTTTGAGGGGCCTCAAACCTGTCGCCCGTCGGCAGATCGGCTGCGAATGCTGCACTACCAGCAATACTTAAGATTAATGTAACCATAACTGTTATGGCAATTAATCTCTTCTTCATTTTTTTCCTCCTTAATAATAAATCGTTTTTTTGTCATACTTTCCTTATGTGCAATTACCTATGTTTAATTGGGCTAGCGGTTTTCCATTATTTTGACTCCCGGGGGAAGCTCAAAGACATCATCGGGAATTGACCCGACCTTGAGATTCTTATACTCGATTGTAACCCCGGCTATTCCATCTTCAATCCGCAGCGGGATACCGTATTGCTCTGATACCCACATTTTTGCTGTTTCCTGCCCTTGTTCGTCGGTAATAGCAATTACCTTGCACTTATGTCCATCGTAAGTTTCGGCACCCACTATCTTCATCGAGGAAAGATCCAGATCATCGGAATAATTGGTGGGAGAGTCATACGCGCCTAACCCTTGGGGGTCGAAAGTCGTTAACGTAGCCATGTCCGTGCCCTCAATGTATACTAAATTCTCGGCCTTGGCATTATCAAAAATGCTGATGATCGTCTCGTCATTCACCGTCATTTCTTGTTTCATCCGGGGTTCTTTGACCCAGGCTTTCCCTCTAGCTTCTTCCCTTTCTCCCTCCGTGATTACAAACTCATAATACAGCTCATCGACGGTGGCAGCTTTAGCAAAAAGTTCCGAGAGCTCCCCGCCTTTGTCCGAAGATGCCGGATCGGATGATGCTTGCTCTGTTTTGGTACCGCCACCGCAGCCCGCCAGCAGCAATACGGCAGATAGTATAAATACCAACAAGCACAATACAATTTTTTTGGGCATTAATCCTGCCTCCTTTCGTTTAATCCACCTCTCTGAGGTTGAGGTCCATCCCCTCGATTCTCACGCCAACTGTGACCTGTTCACCTCCTTACTCACGGCATAAACACAATAACACCGTGGGTGATTGCGGCATCATAAGCCGGAACCGGGAAGACAACAACCCTATTGAAACGGTCAGGCTCCGCCGTGCTTTGCTGCATAATTCCCGCAAACATGGAGAACGGATTATTTATGTTCTCCAAAAAGAAGGTATCCCCGGCAAAGACCCCTCTTACGGCGGCAGCCAGACGTATGTCGGTGATCTTGTGTTGAAGAATGCGGACGGTTCCTTTTTCCAGGTTCATAAACTGCGTTTTTGCTTCCGCCGCAAAAGCCTGATTAACTATTGCCAGTGTATACTGCGGCGTAAATATGGCGATGGGATAAGGGAAAAAATCAATGATTTGAGAAAACAGCCCTTCATTGGTGATAAGCATCTGAAATTTTCTTATCAAATGACCTTGGATCTCGGTTTTTTCCTCCAACATTTTCTGTACCTCTGCCAGTTCCTCAAGCAACTGTTCTTTATTTTTCACCCATATAAAATCTCCCTTCCATACATATTGCCGATAGTGTTCACAAGAGCCATCCATATTCTATTAAACGACCGGTTGGGAAGATAGGCTGAATATGCTCATAATTAGTACGAAAAAAATTATTTTTTAAAGCAAAAAAACCGGGCTTTCGTGCTGAACCAAAGCCCGGTTTCCTCCTATTGTTTTATGAGGTCTATTCATTTTACTTTGACATTTTCCGATATTCAGACGGGGTAACTCCAACCTTCTCTTTGAATAATTTTGCGGAATGGCTGTTATAATTCATGTTGCAGGCGGCAAAGGCTTGGGCTATGGAAAGGTTGGTATCCAGAAGCTTCTCCTTCAATTTGCCGATTTTGTAATTGATATAATACTCATGCGGCGTTACGCCGGTATGCTTCTTAAACAGCTTTGTGAAATGGGCTTTGCTGAGGCACGCCGCCTTTGCCGTTTCGTTGGCATCAAAAGGCTCCTGCCAGCGGCTTTCTATGTATTGTCTGCCCCGTCCAATTTCTTCTCTCCCCCGGTATATTTTTTTAAAAATAAAAACGGCGGCAAAATATTCTACGGCACCATCAGCGTTTACCAAAGGAAAACATGTAATGTCTGAGCTTATGGTCTGTATATCTCTATCTTCCACATTAAAATACCGGATCATATCTTGATAGGGCGCATTGAAATCGGTAAGATATACGGTTTTTCCCGTCAATACCTGCCTGACCTGGTCCATTACGCCAAGCTCACGCACGATGGGATCCTCAAAAACATTGTATTTGCCCACATGGGATTCCACACTTTTTATGCCTATCATATCCAAGGCCGCTTTGTTAATCATCCTCGCCGTCCCATCAAGAGAGAAAATCTGGATCGGATAGGGGAAGAACTCAATTACTTTCGCAAGCAGTTCTTGTTTTTGCAATAGAGACTGGAATGATTCAGCCAAGCTCCTTTGTGCATCCTCAACCTGATCTTTCATGGATTGACCCCTCATTTCTATTAACCTGACATTTTCCGATAAGCGGAAGGGGAAACGCCGGTTTTTTCTTTAAATACTCTGGCGAAATGGCCGCTATAGTTCATATTGCAGGCGGCAAAGGCTTGTGCGATGGAGATGTTGGTGTCTAAGAGCTTCTCCTTCAATTTGCTGATTTTATAATTGATATAATACTCATGGGGGGTTATGCCGGTATGCTTCTTGAACAGTTTTGTGAAATGGGCTTTGCTGAGACCCGCCGCCTTTGCGGTTTTACCCAAGTCAAATCTCTCCAGCCAGTGGCTTTCTATGTATTCTTTCGCCTTTTCAATTTCATCCTTACCGCGATAAACCCTTCTGTTGATCAAAACTGCCGCGACATATATCACCCGTTTTTCATCATCCAGAATAGGGAAAACCGTAATGTCCTGGTATACGGCCTCCACATCCAAGTCCTGTACGCCGTAACGCTCCGCAATTCCTTCCAAAGGCACTCTGACATCCGGAAAAAAGACGGTTTCGCCATTAAATGCCCGCTTTAATACATGGAGCTGACCGGTGGCGATAACGTCAGGATCTTTAAATATATTGTATTTCCCGACAACCATGTCCGGGCTGATAGCACCATATTCGGCCAGCAAAGCCTTATTCACCAGCACTGACGTCCCGTCGGGAGCGTAAATCTGAATCGGATAGGGGAAGCACTCGATGACCCTGGCAAGCAGTTCTTCTTTTCCGAAGAGCGTTTGAAACGACTTAATAATATCGTTTTGCTTGTCTTCTATATTATTTACCATTTTGTGTAACCTCTTATTACCTGCCGTCCTCAGGCTTTATCTGCATCCTTGGGGATCAACCGCATATTGCCGATTTTCTCGGCTCTTTTAATCCGTCCGGCCACACCATACTACGTTACCATCCGGCTGCCGATGCCCTATTATACTTCGCTTCCTTCACTGTTACATAATTCAGCATGGTACCTCTCAAAATATTTAATTTCATTATATTACTAATATCAGTACATTTCTATTTTAGTAAATGTTCCTTTTCGCTCCTCTATCGGTTTGAATCAAATGATCCTGTCGTATGTCAATTGCAGGAACATGGTCATTATAACTTGAATTAAGCTATGTTTGGAATTTCGATGGTTGTCAATTATTGTTAGCTGAAGACATCTTTAGTCTATGTTGAATAACCGTGAAAGGAGCAGTTACATGGAAATAACGCCGGCTGAAAATAGAGGGATCGACGAAGATCTCTTTCACACGTTATGCACCCAATTCGAAGAAATCCCGATACACAAGACTTTGGGCATGAGCCTTATTTACCTGGGTCCCGGGGTAGCGGCTATGAGAATGATTGTGGAGCCGGAATACACCACTGTTAAAGGAAGGTTGCACGGAGGGATTATTGCCTCGTTATTGGACGATGTTATGGGATGGTCTTATAATACTCTCGGCAAGTTCGGCAATGTAACCGTTGACATGACCCTAAACTTTTTCGCTCCTGTTTTCCAGGGAACGGAACTTAAAGCTGAAGGTAATGTGATACATGCCGGCAGGTCTATAGCTGTAACAGAGGGCAGCCTGTACGACCATACCGGAAAGTTAATAGCCAAAAGCAGAGGAACATTTTTTATTACCAAAAACGCAGAAATAATTGGAGCCAATTAAACAGGGAAAATCAGGCTACCCGTCAGGGTGGAGTTTCACCAAAAAAACGCGTACTGAGAATCTCCTCTGTGTGGCTTTTGTTAATTAAAATAGATCAGGGACGTGTCTCTTTGATAATCAGAGGAGCTTCCACTATTCTAAAAAGAGAACGTCCCTGACTTGCGAACCAACTCTGTTTTTATGAAATTTGGATTTGGGAGTCTCCCCAGTATTTTGCCCTCAGATCCTTTTTGAGGATCTTGCCGGTCAACGATCGGGGAATTTCCGTTACAAAGTCCACCGATTTTGGAACCTTGAATCCAGCCATTTTTTCCTTGGCATAGGCGATAATCTCATCCTCAGTCAGCTCTACGCCAGGTTTGGCAACCACGATTGCCTTGACCGACTCTCCCCACTTCTCATCAGGTACCCCGATTACGGCTACATCTTGAATCTTTTCGTTATTCCGCAGGGCGGCCTCGATTTCGACCGGGTAGACATTGACACCGCCGGTTATGATCATATCCTTGGCCCGGTCTACTATGTAATAATACCCCTCTTCATCCTGTCTGGCCATGTCACCTACGGTCGCCCACTCGTGATCCAGAAAAGCCTCTTCTGTTGCCTTCGGATCGTTCCAGTAACCTCGCAGTCCTCCCAACCCCCGGGAATATAACAGCCCAATCTCGCCCCGCTTTACCTCGTTTCCGGTTGCAGGATCAATTAATTTCAATTCCAGATCCTGAAGTGGTTTGCCCACGCAACGTTCTTTTCTAAGCTGGTCGACATGGCGCAATGTGGTAGAAACCCCCAATTCCGTACTGCCATAGAACTCGTTCAATTCGGCATTCTTGAAGAATTCTATGATTTTATGTTTGGTGGGGGTATGGAGGGGCGACCCACCCGATATCAGGGTTCGTAATGAACTGAGGTCATATTTGTTCAGGATCTCCCGGGGAAGACTTAGCAGTATATCAAACATGGTTGGAACCATCATCATCCAGTTGGGCTTGTATTTCTCAATGGCTTGCAGTAATTTTTCTGGAACAAAGGCTGGAACCACTACCAGGGTCCCACCGGACGCCAGGGTAGCACAAAACCATGCACAACTTCCCGCATGATACAGGGGAGCTACTGCCATTTGAATGTCGCCGGACCTCACCCTCCACTCCACACAAACGGTCATCCCGGTGTGGTAATCCTCCATATAACCACGGATGGCCCCTTTGGGTTGCCCGGTAGTTCCGGAGGTATAAAGTATCATATGAATGTCAGTTGGTAAGATCTCTACCGGAATTTCACCAGGATCAGAATTGGCTATCAGTTCTTCATAGTTGATTGTTCCCTCTATTTTTTCATTCCCTATGACAATGATATGTTCCAGATCAGGCATTTTGCCTCGAACAGATTGCAGTAAAGCAACGAATTCCGGATCGGTCACCACCGCCCTGGCCCCGCACTGATTCAGTTGATAGGCGACCTCATCGGCTTTCAGCCGGTAATTGACCGGACTCTTAATCAGACCGCTCTTGGTAGTGGCCACGAAGGTCTCAGGGAACTCAAAGCAGTTTTTGAGGTAAATGGCTACCCGATCACCTTTGGTTAGACCAAGACTATAAAAGCCATTGCCCAGGCGGTTGGTGCGGTCCCACATCTCAGCCCAGGTTGCAGAACGCTCCTCACATATAATGGCCATCATGTCGGGATTCTTAGCCAGATTCATCTTCATGCTGCTCACCAGGTTGTTGGAATACCCGGTGGCGGGTGTTCTTCCACTTCCATCAGGCTTCTGTCTGCTCATCAATAACTCTCCCTTCACCAATAATCTTCTAGCCCAGTTCCTTACCCACGATACATACCGAGACCACGCAGTAGGCGGGCTGACCGCCCAGGTTGTGAGTCAGGGCCAACCGGGGGTTCTCCACCTGTCGAGGACCGGCCTCACCTTTGAATTGCAGGTAGCATTCGTACAGCATGCGCAATCCGGTGGCGCCAATGGGATGGCCGAAGGATTTCAATCCTCCGTCCGGATTAACCGGCAGGCCTCCCTTCAGTTCAAAAAATCCGCTCTCCACATCTCTCCAGGCCTCACCGCGAGGACTGAACAGCAGGTCTTCGTAGATGACCAGTTCGGTTATGGTAAAACA
>JBLNCH010000268.1:0-7290 GCA_050260485.1 Bacillota bacterium
AAACTATGTTGCTAGGGACCAAACGGTCCTCTTTTTTTTTGCCGGGCGATAACCGTCCCGATCGGCAGCTTCAGAATAAATAAATAGTTGAAGGTTAATACTGAAGATGAAAATTTGCTCATTAATGAGAGGACGGGAAATCCAATGATCAACAAGGTCGAAATCTGTGGTGTAAATACCTCAAATCTCCCGGTTCTCAAGAACGAAGAAATGAAGAAACTCTTCCTGAGAGTACAGGAGGGTGAAAAAGAAGCGCGAGAGGAACTGATTAAAGGCAATTTGCGATTAGTCCTCAGTGTAATCCAGAGGTTTGCCAATCGTGGAGAATATGTGGATGATCTCTTTCAAGTGGGGTGTATCGGCCTTATTAAGGCCATCGACAACTTTGACCTGGGACAAAACGTAAGGTTTTCAACTTATGCTGTGCCGATGATTATCGGCGAAATCAGAAGGTACCTGCGGGATAACAACCCGGTAAGGGTGTCCAGGTCTTTGCGGGATATCGCTTACAAGGCATTACAGGTGCGAGAAAAGCTGGTAGCTGAAAAGTCAAGGGAGCCCAGCCTCCAGGAGATCGCCGACCAACTTCTAATTCCCCAGGAAGAAGTGGTGTTTGCCCTGGACGCCATCCAGGAGCCGATCTCGCTCTTCGAACCGATATACAACGACGGCGGGGACCCGATCCTGGTGATGGACCAGATCAGTGATGACAAGACTAACGATGATGTATGGCTGGAAGAGATATCAATCAAAGAGGCCTTGAAAAGACTGGGTGAGCGGGAAAAGCTGATCCTTTCGCTCCGGTTCTTTGAAGGAAAGACCCAGATGGAAGTAGCTGAAGAGATCGGGATTAGTCAGGCTCAGGTTTCAAGGCTGGAGAAAGCAGCCTTGAAACACATGAAAAAGTATATGTGATAGGAGGGATTTAGTGAAAAAGGCGTGGGGTATAATCGTTTTGATTTTAATAATAGGTATAGCATTTCCCCTGATCCAGCACCTGTTAAAGAAACAGGAGGCCTTCACCCCTAACAGCCTTATTCGCATTCACATTGTTGCCAACAGCAACACTCCGGCTGACCAGGATATCAAGTTGAAGGTTAGAGACCGCCTGGTTAACTGGCTTTCCCCGCAACTGGCTGCCAGCAAATCGGCCCGGGACAGCCGCCTGATCCTGGCACGGAATCTCGAGGCCATCCGTGAGACGGCCTGTCGGGAAGTTAAGGCCCAGCAGGCAAACTACGGGGCATCGGTGACTCTTGGTGAATTTGAATTCCCCACCAGGCGTTACGGCGAAGTGGTATTGCCGGCAGGAAAATACCAGGCTTTGAGAGTGGTTCTGGGTGACGGGGAGGGAGCCAACTGGTGGTGTGTCTTGTACCCGCCGCTCTGCGTGGGTAAAGCCGGTGATGCCGAAAAGGAGCCCCAGTGGCTGCTGTCCAAGTTAACCTCGAGCATAAGGAAAAAACCTATAGCCCAGCGATAAAGAAACCATCGCCCCCGCCAGGAAGGGGGCTGTTTTTTTCGGCAACGTTTTTTATCACATGTCCAACACCAGACACATATTAATAGAAAAAGATACACTGTGGATGCCTCGGAGACTTAGTACCGGAACGGACGACTATCAGGGGGGAGGGCTGTGAATGATCAAGATATCGGACCTGAGAACCCGTGAGGTGGTTAATGTACAGGACGGCAGAAAACTGGGAGTTATCAAGGATCTGGATTTGGATGTGGAAAAGGGACGGATAAATGCCCTGGTTTTGCCGGGGCCCAACAGATTTATTAATATATTCACCCGGAGAGATGATATCGTAGTTCCCTGGGAGCGGATTGTCAAAATCGGTCGAGATGTAATACTGGTAGAAGTTAACCCGTATACTGAAATTCGTCACCTGAACGAGTGATCTGTCGTATTCAATTAGTTGCGGTAGAATTTCCTGGATAAAACCCGATTTGGCCATTTGATGTCCACGTCATTTTACCCGATAATAAAAGCACATATTGTGTGTTATAATAACCATCAACACTATATGTTGAGGGGTCCTGCCATGAGGTGTCCTTTCTGCTCAGAACTGGAAAGCAGGGTTTTAGATTCTCGTAACACTGATGAGGGTACTGTCATCAGGCGAAGGAGAGAATGTGTCCGCTGCAAGCGACGGTTTACCACCTATGAGCGCATAGAGGAACGCCCTCTTATGGTTATTAAAAAAGAAGGGAACCGGGAGGCCTTTCAGAGAGACAAGCTGTTACAGGGTATCCTTAAGGCGGTTGAGAAGAGGCCGATCGGAATGGATGCAGTTGAAACCATGGTCGGGGAGATTGAACGAGAGCTGAGAGATCTGTATGACAAAGAGGTCAGCAGCCACGTAATAGGCGAGAAGGTAATGGATAAATTACGTTCTGCCGATGGAGTTGCCTATGTGAGGTTTGCTTCAGTTTATCGCCAGTTTGCCGATGTCAAAGGGTTTGTTGAAACCGTGGAACAACTCCAACAACATCAGGATTCCGGGGAGGAGGAACGATAATGTTCGAGAAAATCAAGAAGCGGGATGGCAGGGAGGTAGCATTTGACCCTTCTAAAATTACCGAGGCCATTTTCAAAGCTGCGCAGGCCCAGGGAGGGGAGAACCGCCAGAAAGCTCTGGAACTGACCCTTGAGGTTATGAAGGTTCTGGGAGAAAAGTATGAGGGCGATATTTTCTCGGTTGAGGATGTTCAGGATATAGTTGAAAAGGTGTTGATTGAACAGGGCCATGCCCGTACCGCCAAAGCCTATATCCTGTACCGAGCTCAGAGGACCCGGTACCGGGAAGGTAAATCTGAGCTGATGGATGTGGTGGAGGAGATACTAAAGGAAACCAACCGGGAAAACGCGAATGTAGGCAATTCTCCCTCAGCGAAGATGCTGCAGATTGCCAGTGCCGCCTCCAAGCAGTATTACCTGGATCGTTTGATTCCCCCGGAATTCTCCAAGGCCCACCGGCAGGGCGATATCCATATTCACGACCTTGATTTTTATGGCAAGACTTTGAACTGCATTCAGATACCTCTTAGCAAGCTTCTCCAGGAAGGGTTTAATAATGGTCACGGTTATATCAGACCGCCAAAGAGACCGGGATCAGCTACCGCATTAGCGGCGATTATCCTGCAGAGCTCTCAGAATGACATGTTTGGGGGGCAGTCCTTCCCCTTCTTTGACCGGGACCTGGCACCTTTTGTTGAGAACGCCAGTGATGAGGAAACTTACCAGGCCATGGAAGCCCTGGTTTACAACCTTAACAGTATGCACTCTCGCGCTGGGGCGCAAGTACCGTTCTCCTCGCTGAACCTGGGGACGGATACCTCGGAGGCCGGGCGGCGGGTGGCCAGAAACCTTCTGTTGGCTTACGATGCAGGGCTCGGGAGAGGTGAAAATCCGATATTCCCCAATATAATTTTCCGGGTGCAGGAAGGCACCAACCTTAACCCGGAAGACCCTAATCACGATTTATTGCTGCTGGCTATGAAGGTAGCCGCCAAAAGGATGAACCCGACCTTCAGTTTCATGGACTCGTCGTTTAATAAACAGTACGGGGATGAGGTTTCCTACATGGGCTGCCGGACCCGGGTGATTGCCAATGTCCACGGACCGGCTGTAACCGAGAGACGGGGTAACCTGTCCTTTACCACCATAAACCTTCCCCGTTTGGCATTGAGAGCCAAGGGCAGCCTGGGAGAATTCTACCGTCTCCTGGAATCCACGGTGTGGCTGGCCTGTGAACAGCTTTACCACCGTTACCGGGTTCAGGCTGATCTTAAGGTTAAGGACATGCCGTTTGTTATGGGGCAGCATCTCTATATGGGTTCGGAAGGGTTAAGTCTCTGTGATCCTATCGAAGAAGCGGTAAAACACGGGACTCTGTCAGTTGGATTTATCGGTCTGGCAGAAACCCTGGTTTGCCTTACCGGTAAACACCACGGTGAATCGGACGACTCTCAAGCTATCGGTATTTCGATAGTACAGTTCATGCGTCAGCTGATTGACAAGGCGGTTGAGCAGTATAATCTGAACTACACCTTTATCGCCACACCGGCGGAAGGCCTGTCAGGTCGTTTTGTGGGTATGGACCGGGAACGCTTCGGAGTAATTCCGGGGGTTACCGACGGTGAATACTACACCAACAGTTTCCACATACCCGTGAGCTATGATATACCACTGTTCCAGAAGATATCCAAAGAGGGTCCCTATCATAAATACACCAATGCCGGGCATATAAGTTACGTGGAGTTTCCGGCCCCTCCAGTCCACAATGGAGAAGCCATACAGACAATTGTTCAACACATGAAAAACTGTGACATGGGATACGCCGGCATCAACTTCCCCATTGATTTCTGCGAAGGTTGCGGGTTCTTAGGGGTTATCGATGAGGATAACTGTCCTCAATGCGGCAGCGGTGAGATTAGACGGGTCCGAAGGATTACCGGCTATCTGTCGACGGTTGATCGTTTCAACGATGCTAAGGTGGCGGAACTGAGGGATCGCAGGCCTCACCGGATTTCGTGAAGGAGATATGATGAAGATCAGGGTTAGCGGTTTCAGCCGTGAAAGCATAGTTGACGGCCCGGGTATCAGGGCGGTGGTTTATGCCCAGGGGTGTCCCCATCAATGTCCTCACTGTCACAACCCGTCTACCTGGGATTTTGAGGGCGGCTATGAACTGGACATCGAGGAAATTGTAGGTCTGGTTAAGGAGACCGGTCTATTGCGGGGCGTCACCCTGTCAGGGGGTGAGCCTTTTTTGCAGGCCGAATCCTTTGCGGAACTGGCCGGCCGTGTCAAATCTCTCGGTCTGGATGTGGTCACATATACAGGTTATACCTTCGAAGAGCTGTTGAAGATGGGGCAAAAAGACCCGTCTGTAGACAGGCTTCTCCATTGTACCGATATTTTGGTTGATGGACCTTACCGGCATGAGGAACGCGATCTCGCCCTGGCTTTCCGCGGCTCAAGAAATCAGCGGATAATAGATGTGAGGAAGAGCTTGCAGGAGGGTCAGGTTATAACGCTCGATTTCTAATACCGGGTTATTCCCGAACTCCGGCAGGGGTGTGGTGCAGTCAAAAGGTAATGTTCGATCGACTTACCCACTCTCCGTCGATAGTTATATTTCTTCCGTTTTTTGAGACTCAGCCCGGGAGACCAGCAAGTCCCTGGCTTCCGCCAGCCTGTCCTTAGGAACCATAACCATAATTTCGGCCAGAGGTCCAAATGATAAACCCTGAACCCGTCCGATTCCTTCCCGGGACCGCAGGATAACCGGGATTTCGCAGCTTTCCAGCAGGCTCTTTATGATATCGTCCTCGGGAGGATATACTGTTGTTAATACTTCCCAGCATGTGGCAACGGGGTGACCGCATGATGGGCAGCGAATCATGCCATCAGTGAAGTAATCATGACAGTTTGTACACAGCATTTTCATCCCTCCTTGTGTTGATAATAGCAGACTGTTGGCCGGGAACAAAGTCCGGGTGCCGATTTTACTGATAGTGGAAAGGTTAAGCGGGATAGAACCATTAACCTGTGAACACGGGAGTCATCCTCATTAAAGGAGGCAGTCAGCGTGAAATGGGAATGGAAACAACAAGGTGCCGGCAGCTACCTTACCCTGCCTGCCTGGAATCAACAGGGAGTGGTAACCGCTTTTACCACCAGAGCCGGGGGGTACAGCACTGGACCTTTTACATCCCTCAACATGGGGCTTCATGTCGGCGATGACAAGGATCTGGTAGTTGCCAACCGGGAATTGGTAAGCCATGGTCTGGGATTTGACCTGGACCGGATGGTTTGCTGTGAACAGGTGCACGGCAACCGGGTGGTGGTAGTCAATGGCGAACATGCGGGCCGGGGAGCGAAGAGCCAGAGTGATGCGCTGCCGGGATGTGACGCGATGGTAACCGATTGCCCGGGGATTTTTCTGACCGAATTCTTTGCCGATTGTTTTCCCATGTACTTTTTTGATCCCGAGAAAAGGGTGGTTGCCCTGGCTCACAGCGGTTGGAAGGGCACGGCTCTGCGTATTGCCGAGGCGGTGCTCGCAGTAATGAAAAATTGCTTCGGCTGCCGGTTAAAAGATATCCATGTCTTTATCGGACCGGGGATTGGGCCGGAGTGTTTTGTTGTCGATGACGGGCGGAAACGCCGGGCAGAACAACTGTTTACTTTTAGCAAGGAGATAATTTATTCTTATAATGAGAATCAGTATGTCTGGGACCTTGGTCTAACCAACCGCCTAATTCTCAAGGAGTGCGGTATCCCGGAGGACAACATAACATCCTGCCATTTATGTACGGCGTGTAACCCGGAGATGTTTTTCTCTTACCGTGCATCCGGGGGGCACACCGGTCGGATGGCTGCGGTTCTAGGCTTAGTTGACTGAGGGTGATGCCTGTGAATGCCAAGATTTTGGTAGTTGATGATGAGATGTATATTGTGGAACTGGTTAAGTTCAACCTGGAGAAGGAAGGGTTTCAGGTTATTGTAGCTCATGATGGGATGACCGCGATACGCATGATCGAGGAGGAGGCCCCGGATCTGGTCATTTTAGACATCATGCTGCCAATAATGGACGGGATGGAGGTCTGCCGGATGTTGCGACAGACATCTCGTTACCGCAACCTGCCTATTATCATGCTCACTGCCAAATGTGAGGAAGTTGATACCGTGTTGGGTTTGGAGATGGGGGCTGATGATTATATAAAGAAGCCCTTCAGTCCGCGTGAAATGGTCGCCCGGGTAAAAGCCAGGTTGAGGGCCAGAAAACTCCTGAATATCGAAGATGAAAAGGCCCTGGTATGGAAGGACCTGGTGATTATTCCGGAGCGGTACGAAGCCTTTATCAAAGACAAAAAACTGGACTTAACCCCCAAAGAGTTTGATCTGCTCCGTATCCTGGCATCAAGCCGGGGGAGGGTGATGACCAGGGAGACTCTGCTGGAAAAAGTCTGGGGGTATGAATTCATAGGTGATACAAGAACCGTGGACGTGCATATCAGGCACCTCCGCATGAAACTTGGCGATGACAGTTCAGCCCCACAGTATATTGAAACTGTTCGCGGGGTTGGCTACCGGTTTAGGGAGAGTGGATTCGCATAGATAACATGAGCAGTTTGTGGGAAGGCTTCACAAGTGAACACGGAAAAATGCAGGCTATTCTTACCAGTATGGTGGACGGGCTGGTCGCCGTTGACAGAGAGGGTCGCATCCTGAAAGCCAACCGCGCTGCCGAGAGCCTCTTTATGCGGCAGGAATCA
>JBLNCH010000269.1:0-3093 GCA_050260485.1 Bacillota bacterium
ACATCTGCAAACACGCAGTTTGGAGATCCTTTTTATACTCAGAGTGCGGACTACAGGGTCAGGTTGTGGGTACCAGAGGCCTATCAGGTCGCCGCATCCGGGGAGATTCTTTCCATTGAAGCCGAGGATAATGGCTGGCAGAACCTGTTGATTAACGCCAGCAAGGCGCGCGACTTCGCTCTGGCAGTGGTATTCAATTATCATGAATACTCGGTTACGGTTGACGGTGTCAGAGTGGCAGGCTTTTTTAATGGCAAGCATCCTGTAACAGAAACGCAGGTTATGGAACAGGCGGCGGCAGCGATCAAGTACTTCAGCTGTACCTACGGTTCGTATGCCCGTCCCCAGCTCGTCCTGGTACAAGGCCCTATGAAGGGCTTCCGGGGTATGGAGTATTCGGGCTTGATCTTCCTGGCTGAAGAGGTATTCAGCCCGGATTACGATGAAGAGCAGCGGGCCTTTTTATTGGCGCACGAGATTGCGCACCAGTGGTGGTACGATATGGTCGGCAACAACCAGTTGAAGGAGCCCTGGCTCGACGAGGGTCTGGCCAACTGGTCAGCCCGGCAGTACCTAAAGACGGTGGAACACCGCTCTGTTGAGAACCGACCGGGGAAACAGGTCATTAATTTGGAACAGGGGTTAACCGATATGGGTTCGAAAAGCAACTACCTAGATACTGCCTACCAGGGAGGAGAGAATTTCTGGTACCAGCTGGAGGAAGAACTGGGGGAGGAAAAAGTCTTGCAGGTATTAAGAAGCTACCTGGCCAACTACCGGTTCCGAACTGCCACCACCGAAGACCTGCGCCAGATTATCTCCCGGCAGTCCCGGAACTCACTGGATTCCTTTTTCGAACGCTGGTTCACGACCCGCTAGCGGTATAGACGGGCAAAGGGATGTTTGTTTGCAACCGCAGACCTGTTGTTACGGTTCCTCTTTTTTGGCAGTCTCGTACCTCTGGATGCTAATTGACAATAGAGGCATATTTTCTTACGATGGATAGAGCCTGGTTTGCATTCTGTTGATTGACCACCAGGGTAATCATATAGGTATGGCTCTCCAAAGGTTCGGTTGCAGTCCAATTAGGGGCAGGCTCAGTGGTCCACGGAAACTGGCCACCCACCTCAGCAACTGATTGACTCAGTTGAGCAACACCTAAAGCGTAAGACCTAAGTGAATCATCACTGAATAAGCTGAGTTTAGGTATTTTCTCGACTTCTACCGATCTAAAACCGGCTTCTTTTAGTTCTTGGACTGCGCGTTCTGCCTGTGCTGAGCTGCCATAATAGGACAAGATGGCCCGTTCTCCAGGAGCGAGGTGCATCAGATTTTCCTCCTTGATTATACTGAGATTAGATCCCAACACAAAACAAGGCTTTTATAAGGCGAAGTTCTCTTTAAAGCCATATAGCATTATGCTGCCGGACACGATGAAAAATGGTTTTCCAGCCGGATTATGAATAATTTACCCACGATATCTGGAAATAAATCATCTATAGGAGAAAGAACAGAATTACTTTGGTAATCTCCACCCGGGACGAAAATTAACGGGGACATGAAATCAAATCTGAATGCCAGTAGACGCACTCATCTGGTTCCAGAATTAGGAGGTATTTGGTGTGAATTTTATAGAGGATATTAAACATCAGTTCCGGGAGGCCGTAGACAATACCCTGGAGGTCCTGCGAAATAACCGGGAACTGACGTTTTCAGCCATTCCCGACTATACCATTGAAGTGCCCCGGGAGAGAAACCACGGGGACTTCGCGGCCAATGTGGCAATGCTCATGGCCCGGGAGGCTCGCATGGCTCCGCGAAAGATTGCCGAACTGATTGCTTCCCACCTGTCACTTGATCAGTCCCTGGTACGGAAAGTCGAAGTAGCCGGGGCCGGCTTCATAAACTTTTACCTGAATAAGGACTGGCTCTATTCGGTACCACCGGTAATCCTGGCCTTGGGGGATGACTACGGCAAAACGCTGAAAAAGAACGGAAAGAGAGTGCAGGTGGAGTTTGTCAGTGCCAATCCTACCGGCGACCTGCATATGGGCAACGCCCGGGGTGGTGCTATTGGTGATACTCTGGCCAACATCCTTGAAGCAAGCGGGTACGAGGTGGAAAAGGAGTTCTATATCAATGATGCCGGAAACCAAATCGAATTGTTCGGTGCCTCGTTGGAGGCCCGCTACCTGGAGCTGCTGGGCGAGCCCTACAGCATGCCGGATTCCGGTTATGCAGGCCAGGACGTGATAAACACTGTTAAAGAAGCTTTAGATGAATTTGGTGACTGTCTGCTGGAACTTAATACTGAGGATCGCCGGCGGAAGCTGACAGGTTTTGCCCTGGAACGAAGAATAAAATACATCAAGGATACCCTGAGCCGTTTCGGGATTGAATACGATGTATGGTTCAGTGAAACCTCTCTTTATGAATCCGGTGAAGTTGATGCGGTGATGGAAGAGCTGAATAATAAAGGTTATATTTATGAAAAGGAAGGGGCTAAATGGTTTAAGTCTACGCTCTTCAAGGATGAAAAGGACGAGGTCGTTATAAGGAATAACGGTATTCCGACCTATTTCGCTGCGGATATCGCCTATCATCGCAATAAGTTCAGTCGTGGATTTGACTGGGTGATCAACGTATGGGGTGCGGATCACCACGGCCATGTAGCTCGTATGAAAGGGGCCATGGAAGCTTTGGGATATGACCCCGACCAGTTGGACGTAGTCATCATGCAACTGGTCAGGCTGTACCGTGGCGGGGAGATTGTTAAGATGTCAAAACGGACTGGTACCCTGGTTACCCTGGACGAACTTATTGATGAGGTGGGCAAGGATGCCGCCCGTTTCTTTTTTGTTATGCGCAGTCCCGACAGTCATCTTGATTTTGACCTGGAACTGGCCAAAAAAGAAGGCCAGGAGAATCCCGTTTATTACGCCCAGTATGCCCATGCCCGGATCTGCAGCATCCTACGGCAGAGCCGGGCTCAGGGCATCAATTTCCCGAAGGTGGAGGATACCAAGCTTCATATTTTAAGGGAGCCGGAAGAACTGGAGCTTTTGCGAAAACTGGCCGAGTTTCCCGAGGAGG
>JBLNCH010000270.1:0-4097 GCA_050260485.1 Bacillota bacterium
CCACAGTGCCGGGCAAAATGCCTTATTGTAAATGGAATCTCCTCCTGATGGCTTCTTTTTGTTTTGTATTTACGTGCAAGATACGTGCCAATTCGCCCGAGTTAAATGGCATTTTTTAAAAAGACAGTTATTTCGCCTGTACCAGGCTCGTACTTTCTGCAAATCATCACCCTGCCGGAAGACAATGTGATCATGCAATGTCACACTGGTGTAACATTTTTATGAACCATTTAACCAAGGGGTTACATGATAATGACACCAATAATGTCTTGGGCTTTGAATTTTATTAACAACCCCGTTACAAGAAGTTGATGAACACTGTTTAAGGGAAGGCCAAAATAAGGGCTATTTTAGCTTTTCCCGGGGATTTGCTGCCGTGTAACAAAAAAATAACCAGCCTGAAGCTGGTTATTTAATAGGGCTGCAACATATTTGTGATTAAGCACACAATATTAACACACTGGTTACAGTTTTAGTTTTGAATGCCGTACCTTTTCAATTTACGGTACAGGGTGTTGCGAGAGACACCCAGGTTTATGGCGGCTTGGCTGACATTTCCGCCACTATCATCCAGAGCTTGTATAATCTTTTCTTTCTCTTTCGCTTCCATAGCTCGTTTGCGATTCTCACGAGCGATTGATTCATGGGCAACTGCAATTACTGAACGGGGGCCCCATTCCCAACCGTCCCCGGGATGCTTCTGGGTTAAGGCAGTCACTTCCCGGGGCAAGTGATTTACGGTTAAATGCCCATCCTCTACCACCAGGCTGATCCTTTCCACGACGTTTTGAAGTTCACGGACATTACCAGGCCAGTTGTATGTGGATAGGCATCTTAAGACTTCCTCGTCAACCTCATTAATGACTTTCCCTAACTTCCAGCACATGTCGTCCAAAAAGTATCGGAACAGCAGAGCAACTGCCGGACTAATTTGACCTGGTAAGACATCTTCTTTGTCTGTTAATCCCAGCCAGGTATCTCGATAAGATTCCTTCACCAGACTTCGATTCAATTTAATAATCCCCCATTGCCGATGTATTTCGACATTTATCACACATATTATATCCCGAAGTCCCTCTGATGCCAATCAGTGGTAATTTAAGATACAACAACAGGAGGCCGGGAATCAAGGAAGCAGTCCCCTCGCTTCCTTACTTGTCGGTTGGCCTTGGCCTCGGTATAATTCTTGGTATCATCGAGAATCTTTACCAATGGGGAATGCTGATGGATAAAAAGAAAAAGAAAGTACTCTTTATCTGCACTCAAAATTCGGCCCGGTCGCAGATGGCTGAAGGTCTTTTGCGGTCGATGTACGGGGACCGTTATGAGGTCTACAGCGCCGGAACCAACCCTTTCCGGGTAAATCCGTTTGCCATTGCGGCAATGAAGAATATCGGAGTGGATTTGAGCGGGCACCGTTCGAAAAGCATTGATGAATTCACCGATGTCGATATCGATTATGCAGTAACCGTATGCGACAGCGCCCGGGAAAGCTGTCCTTATTTCCCAAAGGCCAAAGTTATTCTCCACCACAGCTTCACCGATCCAGCAGCTGTGAGGGGAAGCGAAGATTTCATCCTGGCCGAATTCGAAAAGGTCCGTGATGAGATTAAAGCCTGGATTGAGGAGGCTGTCCTGACCGGAATGCTGTAAGGGTAAAACCAGGCAATAAACGCTCGCTTTTTTAATTTTAAACAAACAAAACGAGCATCCCGATATTTGCTTGAAGGAGCAGGCTTGCGCCTGCTCCCTATTCTAGCTTTGTGTTTGAGGCTGCTGCCACCGGGCACCATTCTTGGGGCAGTGGTATTTATAGGGACACATGCCTTTATCCATGCCGTGGCGCATACCCGGGGTGAATTTTCCTGATTTTATGGCCTCCAACCTGGCATTTATTCTCTTTTCCATTGCATTGTACTGTTCCTGGGTGATAACCCCGTTTTTCAGGTTATCCTTGAGGATCTCCTTCTTCAGTTCGAGCATCTGCGTCATGAGAGAAGTCAGCTTTGCTTTTTGGGCGTCACTGATCTGCCATTGCGGAACATTTGCCTGGTTAGGACTCTGGCTGGATGTATCCCCTGCCCAGGCAAAGGATGCCATCCCAATTACCAGAATCAGGGCTATGATAAGAACCAGTGTTCTTCTCAATCCCTTCACCCCCTTTCACTAAGCTACATTTAATTTTGCCCAACAAACGTTAATAAAGCATGGTAAAGATATGAACATTTTGTGAAATTTCGAATGATGCAAGGGCTTAGATTCCCCTTGCGTTTGCTCTGAAGTGTGAACCGTACCTGTCAGACTGTTCCCAGGCCACAACAAGAACCCCTGAACTTTTGAACCTGGTTCAGGGGATCTAGATTAATTATTGGTCTCTTTGGTTATTTTTTAAAGTTCGAGAAATAATAGAGAATATCTCTTGTGTTAATATTCACCCATTATTTTGATTTTCTTATCGGCGACTACCGACATGCCTGCCATCTTGTAAACGGTATCCCTTCTCTTCTTAATGTCGTACTGGCTGGTGATAGCTATCTGTTCCATTATCGGGGAACCTCCGCCGTGGTAGTTGCCGTAATTCCCGGATCCGGCTGAATGTGAGGTGGTAGCATCAACAAACAGCAGCCAGAATCTCCACTGGTCCTCTACGGGGATATTGGGGTTGCGATTGATGTACTTTTCCAGGAACGGTTTAAGTTCTGGATTGAGCAAATCTTTTTCGGTCGGGAAGGTGGCCGGAATTCCGCCTGCAATATTACAGAGAATCTCCTGCTCATGGAAAACGGCTTCTCCAGTCAGGCAACGTCCGACGTTGGCATAGATGGAATTTGGAATATAGCTGCCGGGACCGTAGGGAACAGGGCCATACCCTGGAATATACACTTCTGGCTTGCCCAGTGCAGAGGCGGTGAACCCAGCCGCATAACCCAACTCAGCAGTCATTATGAGTTCAGACAGCATGGCTCTGACATGGGGGGTTTTATCAATGCCGTTGATCTGGGCCGCTCCCGCTGCCAGACCGAGGATGAAATCCAGGCAGGCAGGTTTGCACCCGGAATAACTGTGGCGGTGGAAAAGCGCGAATAACAGGGCTGCTATTCCGCCGTGGTCAACTTCACCGCACAGGAACACCCGCTCCCAGGGAATGAAGGTGTTATCGAAGATGATGTAAGAGTCCGTGTAACCAGTCTTTTTCGGGGTTTTCAACAGTTCGCGTCTGGTTGGGTTATGAAAGGATACTACCTGCTTAATCTCCGGGTGATCAGAGGGAATGGCAAAGCACACCGCGTAATCTGCCTCATCTTTCATCAGTGCGCGGTTCGGTACTACCAGGATTTCGTCTGATATCGAGGCCTCGGAAATATGAACCTTACAGCCCCTGACGACAATCCCGTCACTCTTCTTTTCCACCACCCGCAGGTACTGGTCAGGATCTGTCTGCTGAGCAGGCCTTTCAACCTTTCGCCTTTAACGTCGGTCTGGGCACAACTGGCTACCAGGTCGTTCTTCTGGAAGTATTCCAGCCACTTAAGGAAGTTCGCATAATAATCAGTTTTCCGGTCCGGGTTTTTGCTGGCTTCAAAGGAAACAGCATTGATAGCGTTGGCAGCATCTACGCCCATACATCTTTGGATACAGGTACCTACTTGATTGCACAAGGTGCGGGTCATATCCTGTTTTTTATGCAGGTCATCGGGGCATTGATGGATGTGGTTGAACCGGTTAATGGTTTCTCCGGTCAGGTGTGAGGTTGCAGTGCATAGGTCCTTCAGCTCCGGATCGAAGGCTGCATCAAAGGTAAGCCCCATGACATTGATGGCTCCCTCCTGCATGGGATCAAGCCTGTCAAGCTTAGATCCGTTGAAATAAAGGTTCGGATACTTTTTTCGTAGCCCTTCAATATACTCCTGTTTGGTCCTCATCTAAACTCTCCTTTCCTTTTTTAAGATGCCGATAGCCTCCGCAAGGGCGAAGGCTATCTTTTTTTGGGTTCCGTGACACGTGCAATATTTCGAAAAATATGTGCCACAACAACACTATTTCGTTGTACGTACCGGTATAACCTCTAATTTTTCTTAATAATCAAAAATTTCATC